>NZ_AUTN01000153.1:0-37486 GCF_000497955.1 Pseudoalteromonas sp. TAE56 | reverse complement strand
CCGCCGTTACCTACTACTGCTTGCTTAATTTGTCTAGCTGAGTATTCAAATACGGGTAAGTCGGCCATTGCTGCACCTACAATCGCAGCGCCTCTAGCTTGGCCTAGTTTTAGAGCTGAATCGGGGTTATGCGCCATAAATACTTTTTCAATGGCAAAGGTTTCTGGCGAAAATTGCTCAATAAGTTGTGTAATGCCTTGGTAGATCATTTTAAGTCTAACCGGAAAAGGATGATCGGCTAACTTAATACAGCCACTGCCTAAGTATGTAAATTTAGAACCTTGGTGGGCAACAACGCCATACCCGGTCAAACGTGAACCAGGATCAATCCCTAAAATAATGGCCAAACTGCATTCTCATTATTGTTATTTTTAAATTACGCTAATAATGCCAGAGCACTGTATAAATTACCAGTACAAAGAAAACAAAAATGCCCACGTGTTAGGTGGGCATTTAATACTTAATCCAATACGTGTTAAGTTAGTTTAAGCTTACCCTAGGGCGCGCACTAACCCTTGGGTGTTTTGTTTTAGTGTTCGGGCAATCATTAAATAACCTAAACCCGCTACAAATACACCGCCAGCTACCGGCCCAATAATCCATATGTGCGGGTGTAGCTTACCGGCTAAATCAAACATTTGTTGTTGCACAATTAAAAGCGCTATATCACTAAAAAATGCAGCAACTAAACCAGCTAAACCGCCTAGTAATAAAAACTCATAAAGGGTCGCGTTTTTAATTAATCGGCTTTTAGCCCCTAGCGTTCTGAGTATTACAATTTCTTGCATACGCTCACCTAAACTAGCTTGCACTTGCGATATAAGTACAAGTGCGCCACACAACACAACAATTGCAAGTACAAAGCCGATGGCGAGTGATACTTGCGAAATAGTTGTTTGTATTTGCTTAACAAAGTTATCAATGTCAATTGCTGTAATAGTAGGGTAAGTACGCAATAACTGGCTAAAATCACGCTTTTGCTCTGGGTTTATACGTACCGACGAAATATATGTTGCGGGAAAATCTGCAAGTACATCAGGGCTTAAAATAATAAAAAAGTTAGGTTTAAGCGTGGCCCAATTTACTTTGCGCACACTGGTGATTTTAGCGTCGAACGACTGCGAACCAATTAAAAATGTAAGCGTATCGCCTATCTCAACATCTAATCGCTCAAGCATCGACTCCTCTACTGAAGCCTCAGCCATCGCATTTTCACCAAACCACGTGCCTTGTGTTACTTCATTTTGGTCAGGCACATCTTTAAGCCATGTAAGGTTTAGCTCACGACCAATACCTGCACGTGCTTCTTCGTCTTTTTTCTCGTTGTCTTGCAGCGATACAGAACGTGCTACCAACTCGCCGTTTACCGCATTTACGCGCCCACGAATAGTGGGATAAAACTCTGATACCTGAATATCTTTTTGAGCTAAATATTCATTAATTGGATCAAGCTCATTTTGCGTAATATTAACCAAAAACGCATTAGGCGCGTCGCTTGGAAGTTGCGACTGCCAATCAGATATCATGTCGTTTTTAAGTACCACTAAAAACAGCAGTAATTTAATCGCTAACGAAAAACTAATTAACTGTACCGCGTTCACATTGGCACGCTTTTGAATAGATGCAATTGCAAGCGACCAACTGTTACCTGGCTTTAATCCTAGTTTTCGACCACCACCAAATATTAATTTAGATACTAAAAACAGCACACCAATTAACGCAAGTGTTGATATAAACAAAATAAGCGTTATTTTTATGTTGTTACTAAATAACCACATTAATAAAAACACGGTTAGCGCACTCATACCTAAATGCATACGACTTACTGCCAACTTGTCACCTAAGTTACGGCGCAGTACTCTAAGCGGCGGAATATCAAATAAATCAAATAACGGTTTAATAGAAAACATAACGGCACAAATTACGCCAGTGCTTATAGCTACCAGCCAAGGTTTAAAGCCACCTAAAGGCAGCTCTGTGCCCATACTTTTTGATAAGTAACTTGTTGCTATTTCTTGCAAGCCATAACCAATTAACAGCCCAATACTTACCGCCATTGCACATACAAGCAATAAATGGAGCATGTATATTTTGCGGATCATTGAACGGCTACCGCCTAGCGTTTTCATCATCGCTACTGGGTCGTATTGGCGTTCACAATAACGTTTTGCTGAAACAGCTATAGCCACTGCGGCTAAAATAATACCTAATAAGCCGGCTAGTAATAAAAAGCTCTCTGCGCGGTTTAAGCTGTTTGAAATGGGTGATTGGCGGTCTTTAACGCCATACCATTGTTGGTTTTCTTTCATTTGTGGTTTAAGCCACTCGTAAAAGCTATTTATATCGGCCTCACTACCTGCATAAAGTTGGCGATAATAAACACGACTACCCGGCTGCACAACTTCGGTTTTTTCCACATCGTCAATATTAATAAGCACACGACGGCTACTTGAAAATACATTAAATGGCGCGTCTGGCTCTTCTACAATAACTTTTGAAACATTAAATAATGCCGCGCCAAGCTCTACTTGCGCGCCAATATCAATATTTAAACTGTAAAATACCGACTCACTTAGCCACACATTACCCGGCGTTGGCCCGCTATTAGCAACTTTAGTTTCACCGGTTAGGGTATCTTTAACTTTTAACTGCCCTTTTAGCGGGTACGCATTAGATGCCGCTTTTACTGAGCTAAACTGCATTTCATCATTAGCAAACAACATAGTGTCGAAATACACCATTTGCGCCGTTTTTAAATTTTGGCTCTGTGCTTGAGTAATAAAAGCGGTGTCCAGAACATGGTCGCTTGCAAGTACACGGTCTGCTGCAATAAAAGCACTGCTTTTTTGCGCAATACTTTGCCCTATTCGCTCAGTAACCATCGACAGTGTAAGCACGGTTAAAACAGCAAGGGCGATAGCTGCGCTTATAACCGTGAGCTCACCACGGCGAAATTCTCGCGAAAATAACTTAAGCGCTAACTTAACCCACATTAGCAACGTCCTCTACTTGGCTTTTTACCAGTAAACCCGCTTCTATTTGAATAATGTGCTCACATTTTTGTGCAAGCCCTTCATCGTGAGTAACCAAAATAAGCGTAGTACCGTGCTGAGTATTTAAATCAAATAATAACGACTCAATCATTTTACCATTTTTACTATCTAAGTTAGCCGAAGGCTCATCAGCAAACAGTATTTTAGGTGTACCAATAAATGCTCGCGCAATAGCAACACGCTGTTGCTCACCGCCAGAAAGTTGCGACGGGTAATGATCAATTCGATGGCTCAAACCTACTTTTTCAAGCAATGCAATTGCTTGCTCTTTCGCATCACTTTCGCCAGCAAGTTCTGCTGGTAGCATAACGTTTTCTAGTGCAGTTAAGCTTTGTACTAACATGAACGATTGAAACACAAATCCAATTTTAGCGGCGCGCAGTGCTGCACGCTCTTCTTCATCTAAATTGTGTAATGGTTCACCATCTAAAAATATTTCACCGCTGCTGGCAGTGTCCAGCCCTGCTAATAAACTGAGTAACGTAGATTTACCAGATCCCGATGTGCCAACAATAGCAACAGACTCGCCATGCTTGACATTAAAGCTGATGTCGCTGAGGATGGGCAGCTCACCTTCAAAGGTAGAGACTACTTTAGACAAACCATTAACCTGAATTATATTTAATTGAGAAAGCGCTGACATATGACTCATTCAATCCTTCGTTTAGTATTCATTTTATTTTTAGTTATCAAACCGCTGAGCGCAGCAGCCAACAACACGATTTTAATACTCGGTGACAGTTTAAGCGCAGCCTACGGACTTCAACAAGAGCAAGGCTGGGTAAAATTGTTACAAGATAAATACGATGACGAACAAGCCGACATTGAACTTATCAACGCCAGTATTAGTGGCGAAACATCTGGTGGAGCCCTACGCCGTTTAGATGCATTGCTTAAGCAATACGAACCCACTCATGTACTTATTGAGCTAGGTGCTAATGACGGTTTACGTGGTTTTCCAGTCAAAAAAATGCAAACTAACTTAACGTCTCTTATTCAAAAAAGCCAAGCAGCTAATGCGATGACCGCCTTAATGGAGATTTACATTCCCCCTAATTACGGCCCGCGTTACAGCAAAATGTTTACAGACATTTTTACACATGTTAGCGAAGAAACAAACGCGCATTTAATGAACTTTTTTATGCTAGATATTGCCAGCCAACCTGAGCTGATGCAAAACGATAGTTTACACCCTAACAAAAAAGCTCAGCCATTAATACGAGATGAGATGTATGACTCGATCAAAAAGTGGTTAAATAAAGACTAGCCAATTAATACACCGCAAGAGTGCTATTTTAGGCCTCTTGCGTAATAAACACCCAAACAAACAATCGCTTATTGATTTTTAAAAAAATACACGTACTATTGCATACAAAGTCGGTATGTGGCGCAGCTTGGTAGCGCACTGTCATGGGGTGGCAGGGGTCGAGAGTTCGAATCTCTCCATACCGACCATTTAATTACCCCTGTATTAATAAGTTAAACTTCTCTTCAAAATGTAGCCAAAATTTACCTGTATTAATTCTACAATTTATCTGTAGCACTACCTTATTTATCAAAGCACACTTAATAAAACAGAATTTACCTAGTAAGTCTTGTAGTTTTTGAGTGGGTTGTATTTAAATGTTATTACCTTGAAGTGGCCTTTGTGGAATCTATATAAAGCCATTTGATTTCAATTTTATTGAAATTAAAATAAAAAAGCGCTCTAAGCGCTTTTTTATTAAAGTACTAGTGCTTGCGCCCTACACCATTTCGTACCATGTCTTGCCCTGTTTGGAATACGTCTTCTGTAATCATGCGTGCTAAAAGTAGCTTTTGATTATCGTCAAACACAGCAACAAAACGGCTGCCATCTTTGTTATTAGTAGCCATGCCAACACCAGCAACACCTTTAAGTCCAAAGCCACCGTTTTCGACATCTATTAAAAAGCTTTCTAGTGCGGCTAAAGTATCAATTACGTCATTTTCATTATTCATTTTAAAACTCTTTTAGTAAGGCTTTTAAATCATTATGGTGGCTATTTTATAGAGAAGAGCCAAAAACTTAAACCCTTGGCTCAGGTTAGTCAATAAATCGACTTTATAACTAACTCTAAATTGCTTAGCGCACAACCAAACTCTTTGGCATTTACGCGATGATACTGTGTGTCACTCATTGCTGTAAGGCTAATTATAAACTCGTCTTGTTGAGCGACCGCACTTTGCTCTTGGCTTAGGCACATAGCTTGAGTAAGTGAGCGAAGCTTTGAATTTGTTAAAATTGAGCTAAAACGCTGCACAGGCAGTGGAGGTATTTTTATAGCCGGTAACGCTTGCTCTATGGTGCGCTCGCTTAGAGTAAACGTGTTATTGGTAATATCAATTACGCTACTAGCAGGCCAGTACGAATAACGATAGTTATTACTATCAGCTAGAGGCTTACCTTGCTCAGTTAAGTGCACAACACCACTTTTACCTATTACGGTCATTAAACTACCTTCTGGCGATTTAATAACAACCAAAGCTGTATTTTCATCAATACCAAAACCATGTTGAATCTCTGTTTTAGTATTTTTCACTTCGTTTTTATTTAGCGTTGCTGCAAGCCTAAACGTGCGGTTTTGTTCGCTAAACTGAGTATCTAGTACACCAAAATTAAAGCTAGCAAGTCCACCAGCATTAGCATTAGCGTTATTTTCACTTTTACGAAGAGCCTCAAGGCTTGTCGTATTTGTAAGCATGCCCGTTACTTTACTCTGGATAGCAGCGCCCGCGCCTTTACCTACAATTACTGGTCGAGTTTGCAATGCTTGCGTCCACGGGTATGGGTTATTGTTTTGATCAAATAATACCTTGTGAGTTAATGCTGCATTACCGCTATTAAACATTACACCGGTACTATTTTTAATAAGTGATACAAGTGCATTAGTGCCACTTTTACATAAAGCGTATTCGGCCTTTGTGTACTCTGGATAAATTGCTTCCCGGTTATACACATTCATTAATGTATTTCTGAGAGCGGGTAATTCATCGCACGAGTTACTCGTAATCGCTTTAGCAAGCGCTGGGGTTAGTGCTAACCATTGAGTGCTTATATTTGATTGTGCTAAAAGACTCTGCGCTACATCTGCCGACTCATAAGGGTCGCGGCTCGATGCCGTAATAGCAAGCATGGTGGGTTTTGCGTTATTAACTTTTAAACTGCCCGACACAAATTGTAAAATATTATTAGTCGCGACCTCAATATTAAAATCGGTATTTACTTGCTCTTTTAAGCGCTCATCGTTTTTATTAAGTAGCGGCACTTCTAGCATATCTAATACAAAATTGTATTCTTGCTGAGTCAAGCTTTCTAATTGCTGGTTATTTATATCGCGCCATAGCCAGAGTAAATCAGTTTTTGAGACGCTATTAGACGATTTACTTTGTATGGCTTTAAGTGTTTTTAATACAGCCGTTTTTGCCTCAATGTTATTATTAGGCCAGTGCTGCGTGATGTTTTTTATTTGAGAGTCGTTAACCGTATATAAATTATGTGACTTACCATCTATAGCTGCCTCTTTTTGGCAATTATTAAGCTTTGCGCTTGTACAGGTAGTTAGCTCTGAGCCCACTAAAATTAAAGTTTGGCTTTGCTCTTGGGCCACTGAATTTATTGAAAAAGCAGCACTAAATAATGTAACTAACATACTCAGCAATTTTGGTTTTTGATTGCGTAAAAATGCACACATCGTAGTGTAAACCCTAATAAATTTATAAAAATAATGTGTTGTAGTTTAACAGCTAGCCACTTGAGCCTAAATATATTTTTATAAGTGTTAAATAATTTAAGCCTCTGAAAAGCGATAGCGTTAATAATTTATTAAATAAGTTGTTTAGTTTGCATGCTTGCCTTTATAAATATTTACTAAACAAATTTAAACAGAGCATTTATTGATCAAACTCATTGTTTAAATTACGGTGGTGCATTGTTTTATGTAACTAGGGTGAAATATGGACTTTTCTAATGAAGAGGTAAATTTTTTAGCTGAGTTATTCAAACCAAATACAAAGCAAAGCTCTCCTCGCGATCATATACTGACAATGAAAAGCTCAGTTCCTGCTAGCATAGCGCGCCTTCTCACTCATGCTAATTTAACTTTGCTTGCTGAAGTTGCTAATTACCAACTTTGGTTTCCCTTGCAATTAAAAATTGATGAGTTAGGTGTAATTAACCCCACTTTAAGCGCACCAGAAGTAATTGATACAAAGGGCACTCAACGTAGTTGGCGCTGGAGTGAGCTAAATATTAAAAGCCAAGGTTTTAATATTGAATCGATTTCCAGTACGGGCATATTTTTAAAACCATTAAAAAGTGGAGAGAGCTTAAAAAAATTACAGCACATGAGCTTTACCTTACCCAACAAAGAAAGCATATCGATAGATGTAGAACCCGTTAGGCAAAGTAGCTTAGGGATTGCAGCAAAAATAACTCAGATTCATAGCGGGCAAGAGCAATTACGCGCCTATCTGTTTGAAGAACATAAACGCCAATATGCTAAGCTGTACGAAGATGGACAGCTAATTGAACAGTTAATTTAGTCTCTTTTAAACACTCACATGCACTTCACTTGGCTTTATTTAACCCCCTCTCAATGTTAATCTGTACCGCTATTAATAAATCATAAGGATATGACAATGCCAGGTGCTTTTGCGCACATCACTGCCGTTAATATTGCAACGCAAACCAAATCACTCGCTAAAATGGATATGCCTAAAAAGGCAAAACTTATTTTAAGCCAACGCCAAGCATATCTCGAACTAGGTTGTGTAGCCCCCGATTATCCTTACTTAGCTGTAGCGCAGCCTAGCCAAAATGCATGGGCCGACCTAATGCATTATGAGCACACAGGCGATTTACTTAAAGCAATGATTGAATACTGCAAAACACTTGAAGGTGAAGCATTTGAAAAGTGTTTTGCTTGGTTATGCGGTTATATGGCCCATGTTGCTGCGGATATAACAGTGCATCCGGTTGTTGAATTAAAAGTAGGCCCGTATGAGCAAAACCAAACGGCGCACCGTGCCTGCGAAATGAACCAAGATGCATTTATTTGGCAGCGTTTAAATTTAGGTGAGTTAGGTTATGCTGACCGCGTGCAACAAAATATTGGATCTTGTACTAACAAAGACGATAATTTTGATACCGATATTGCAAAAATTTGGCAACATGCTTTATTAACGGTTCACCCAAGCTACGCTGCACAACACGCTCCTAACTTTAATTCATGGCATAACGGTTTTCAGCTTGTAGTAAATAATGTTGAAGAAAGCTATCGATTATTTGCCTGTGCACGCCATGTTGCTGCTGATTTAGGTTTGTTTTATCCTCGTCCAAACGAAGTAGACTCCACTTTTATTGAACAACTAAAAACGCCGCACGAGCCTATGCATTACAACGATATTTTTGACTTTGCCGTTAGCAATATTCAGCACTACATAACCATTATTGCCAATGCCGTATTTTTAGATACTGATTACAGTGCAATTAAAAATTGGAACCTAGATACAGGCTACGATGAACACGACACGATGACGGTATGGAGCAAATAAAATGAAACACTTACTTTGTATAAGCCTCATAGTATTACTTAGCGGTTGCTACACTTCAGAAAATAACAATCCAGAAGTGATGGCCGACTTAGCCTCGCAATTAAAAGACATTGCTACAGCCGTTGATGGCACATTAAAATTTAGCGAAACCCCCTATTCAACAACTGAGGAGTTATTAAAAGCTGCTGTTAATAACGATTTAAGCAAACTTGCACCCTTTGAGGAATACACGCTTATCGTGAACGTACAAGATGATAACGCAGTGCTACTCTTATGTGATGCCAATACTGCTTTAATTGAAGATGTAGGCTGTACTGCTCAATCAGATATACAGCATTGGGGAGCTGAGGCTATTCATCAGTGCGAAATAACCATAAACGCCCAACAGCTCTGTAATTAGGTAATAAAACCCAGCTAGTTTTATAGAACATACATACCTTAGGTGTATATGTTCTATATAGTGCCCACTAAATACATTTAAAGTTGAGCCGTCATCTCTTTAGCGTTAAACACTAAGCCATGGTGACTAACATGTTCTGCAAAATTTTCGGCTGGCATTGGTTTAGCAAAGTAAAAGCCCTGAAACTCTTTACACCCCATTTGCGTCATTATTGCTACTTGCTCTTGGGTTTCTACTCCTTCGGCTACACACTTAATATCAAGCTCTTCACACATAACGTGCACCGCTTTAACTAAACTTTTTTGACGCGTAGAGCTCGTTACTTGGCTTATTAATGAGCGATCTAACTTGAGCTTGTTAATAGGGTAATCGGCAAGGCGTGCAATATTAGAATAACCCACCCCAAAATCATCGACCGAAATAGTAAAACCCCACGATTGCAGCGTTTGCATAAGCTTTAGCGAATGCGCTTGGTTTGCCTCAAGAGAAGTTTCAGTCAGTTCTAACTCTATTTGAGGTGGCTTTACGTTAAAGTCGGCAAGGTATTTAACCAGTTTTGACATAAAATCGGTTTGGCTAAAATCAATTAGAGATATATTTATTGCCACCGGCACACTAGGTAAACCCGTCTTGGTCCAATCGGCAATTTGAGCGCACACTTTTTGAATAATCAGGTCGGTTAGCCGACTAACCATTCTGTATTCTTCGGCAATAGGAATAAATACCACTGGCGACACATTACCCAGTATTGGACTGTTCCAACGCGCTAAGGCTTCAAGCCCTATACATTGACCCGTTGCATCTACTTTAGGTTGATAGTGCACCGACAAATCGCCCTGCAGAAGCGCTTCATCTAATAACATTGAAATTTCGTATTTTTCGATAAAAGCTTGTGATTGCTTTTCGTTATAACCACTAAGGGGCATATTACAATTTGCTAGTTTAAGTGCTTCGCATGCATTGCTAAGTACTGTTGTGCTGTTTTTTCCATGATCAGGATACTTTGCAAAACCAAATAAAAATGATTGCTGACACTTAGTGCCAAATACATTATATGTTTTATCTAATGTATTTTTTATTTGCATTAATAGCTTATCTTCTAGCTCGTTTTGCGAGTTTGCGCCAATTATAAAAGCAAGCTTTCCTACTCCTATATGAGCACACAAAAGAGGCCCATCTGGCATCGCTTTTAAACGCTTGTACGCGTTAATAAGTAATGCTTGAGAGTCGGCTTTAGTGAGCTTCAAATTTAAGTATTCACTATTTGCACTTTGCGCAACAACGATATAAAAACCTTTTTGGTATTTGCTTGTTAATCTGTCGCATTGCAGCTCAAACCATTCTCTATTAGGTAGTTTTGTTTGCGAGTCTCTAAAGCGTAAACGTTTATTTTCTTGTTCCATCATCGATAAATTTTGTTTAATGAGCTGCTCTTGCGTGCAATCGTAAAAGTCATATACACGGTAGTTTGTACTCATTGTTATTTGCTGATAACTGGCTTTAAAATAACTTTTTTTGTACTTCACAATTTTATTTTGAGCATTAGAGTCGTCAAAAACTAAGGCCGGAAATAAATGAGAAAGATTAACGCTTCCTTCTTTTAATTCTTTTTTTATACCAAACATATCAATAGCATGTTGATTAAAATCAGTAATGACAAGGTTTTCGTCAACAATAATTTTGGCTTTATTTGATTCGGTGAACAGGCTTCGATAAAGCTCATTTTTATCTTTAAGGTGTGTATTAGCGCTTATCATTGTTTTGTTTAAACGCTTAGCAGCCACAATAGTGCGCGCCACAGCAAGGGGAATACAAATGTTAAAAAATAAAAATATAAGCCCTGTAATGTATAAGTCAGCATCGGGAAGTTGTTGAGCTATGCCGGTTAAACCCGATACATCAACGTTATTGATGATCATATAAAACGGCGCAATATTTAATACGCCATAAGCAAGGGCTGTTCTATAACCAAGTAGCATAAGTGCTATTATCGGGCAGGAATACATATACATAGAACCCACTTTAGCAAGCTCTAGGTCTGTTAAAAATAAGTTCATTGACACGCTAGCAGCTACAATAGCTATTAAAAGTGCATGAGCGCTAAAGTGATAAAAACGCTTACTTGCTATAAGTAAACCACATGCAGTAGCAAGAAAACTGCTTGTTAATACAACAATATAAATTAAGTTAAATTCAATAGCGCTTGTGTACGTGTGGCACGCCACAGCAAAACATAACACCATTACTAATGATAGAATAATGCGCAGTGCACTTACCCGCCAATTAGCAACCTGACCAGGGGCTGAATAATGGTCGCTTAATAAAAAGAACCTATTGAAAAAATGCATAATAAACAACAGTTAAAGCTCATTCTTCTATTAGACATTGATAGCTTGTTAAAATCAATCAAATGAATATAATTTCTATTTACATTATTCTATAAAATAGACAGGTGTAAACCTAATTGTTAGCCGTTAAGCATTTATTTTTCGAGTGTTTTTACAGTTATCTTCTTTAAGAGCGAAACCACTGCACCCTAAAAATTCACCGTGCTTAGATTTGCGTTTACGCATTTCGCGCCCGCACTCCTCACAAATTGGGTGCTGCATTTTACATTCTGTATTCACACATTGTGAGTATGTGTTTTTATCAACCGATGGGCCACTACAGCTTTTACACACTCGTAATTTAGTTTCGCAAATTTGCGTGTTAGTACAACTATAATAATCACCATATTGACCCGTTTTTGGCACAATTAAACCGTCGCTGCACGTACTACACTCTCTTTGCTTTAGTTGCGACTTATTAAATAACGTTGAAGCGATTTGAATGGGATAATTGTCATTTACTAATTCTTTTACAAACGCTGAGCATGCATAAGGGTCTGCAATTAAATACGCTTTATGTTTAGCGCGCGTAATACCTACATAAAGCAAACGCCTTTCCTCTGAGTGAGTGAATTCATCTTGCTCTGGTAATAACGCCTCCACCAGCACATTATTTTGATTATCGCTAGGAAACCCTAATTTACCTTGTTCAAAACCAATAATAATACAGTAATCGGCTTCAAGCCCTTTGGCACTATGCAATGTCCAAAAATAAAGAGAGTTTGTATGCTTTTTATCTTTTAAATGCTGCTGCACGCTATTTAACATGTATCTATATCGACTAAGTATGGCAATGCTCGCTGATGCATCATTTTTTTGAATCGTGCTTATAGTCTGCTGTACTTTTATTTCTATCGATTTAGTACCTTGGTATAAATCGTCTAATAAAATAACTTGTGGAGTAGTTACTTTTGTATGTGTGCTGATCTGCTTTTTATATTGCTCAGGGTTTTGCATTACAAAGCGCCCAGCTACATCGCTAATGCTATTATTATATCTGAATGTTTTTTGCAGCATAGTGAGAGAGTGGCTACCCACTAACTCATTAAAGCGCGTAGTAAGCGCTAAATTACCACCCGAGAACCGATAAATTGCTTGCCAGTCGTCACCAACAGCAGTAAAGCGTATTCCTTTGGCATGTTTTAATATGGCACTTAAAAAAGCCATACGCGCGCTTGATATATCTTGAAACTCATCAACTAAAATGTGGCTCCATGGAATATTAAAATCTCCGCTTACTATCGCCTTTGTTGCTTGAATAATCATATCGTCAAAATCAATGGCGCTTTGCGCGTTTAATTCATTTATATAAGCATCATGAATTTGCACTAACAAGTTTGCATATTGCTGGTAATTTTTAATACCACTTTGCTTAATGCGCTGTTCTATTTGCTTATTACTTAGTTGCTCGACTCGAATAGCTTGTAAACATTTTATGTACTTATCAATGCCTTGCTGTAACTGCCCTGAGTTATTTAAAGTATGAAAAATTTCGTCGTTACTTAAAGGTGTTAATTCAACATTATGCTGCTTTAATTGCTTTGCGAGGGTTAGCTCTAGCTTTCCTTCTACCCAGTTGTAATGAAAGGTCTCGAGTAAGGTGGTGCCATTTTGTTTATGCAGTTTGCGCTTAAATGCAACTTGCTCGTTATAGTGTTTTTTATTTATATCGGCACGCGTATTCCCTTGCCTATCAATGCCAAAGTGCTCTAGGTAAATATCATATTGAGGTATATAAAAGTCTGGCTTATATTGCCCACTTAGCTCTGCGCCTTGGCTAAAGTGATAATTCACCTCATAACTGTGCGGTACGCAATTCAAATGCAGCCAGTTTGAAATAAGCACTTCCTGATAACTTTTTACTTTATGACCCGCAAGGCTACGGTATTCGTTATCGCGTACGTACCGCTCGTACTGTGCACTATCTTTAAAGCTAAATATATCAATCGGCTCATGGAGTAAATCTAAAAATGCTTTTAAAAACTGTGGTTCGGTTTGTATTTTTTTACTTACCCACCCAGTTAACCAACTATTTAATTGAACTGGGTCAGTTGCAAATTTTGATAATTCGATTGGCTTTTTAGCACTTTGTAGTAATTTAAGCCCAAGCGCATGAAACGTTAAAATAGTGGGTGCTTTGGTATGCAATTTTGCATGCGTGGCGCGTTTAATAAAGCGCTCTTTAAGCTCATTTGCTGCTGTTTTATTATAGGCCAGCACCAAAATTTGCTCAGGCTTGGCAATATTGCATGCTATTAAATTTAAAGACTTTGCTACCATCACAGATGTTTTACCTGTGCCTGCTGCCGCTAATACTAAATTTTTATCGTTATCGCGTATTACCGCTAAGCGCTGCTCTGTTGTTAATGGATTTGACTCTACTTGATTAAAAAAGTCATTTTTAAGAGTTAGTTGTTTTTTTTCATATTTATGGCGCAACTGTGCAATTGCATCGTGAGTATTGGGTGTGGTGCTTAGTATATTTAAAAATTTAATACTACTTGGCGATAAGTGTTGTTGCCACACACTTGTACTTTTAGCGTACTGCTTGGTAAGCAAAAACACATCATTCTTAAGTGTTTTTATGGAACTATCACGTAAAAACTCATCTAAAGCATAGCGCTTGAGCGAAATCTTTGCGTTATTTACCTTTTGCTCAAGCAGGGCTGAAAACCGCGTGTTAAGGGCTGTGTTTAAAGTGTTCGCTTGTGCTTTGTTTAAAAAACTAATTGATGTATTGCTACTGTCGCACAAATTAATTTTGGCGCTAAATAAACGGTTTTTAAGTATTGAGTAATTATAAAAGTCCTTAATTAAAAATGTCCGCGCGGGAGCACTTCTAAAATGAACAACAAGATCTTCTTGCTCAATAGTTACGTGTTTAATACGGGTAAAAAAACGGCCTAGCCAACTTGGGGTAGCAATATACTGCGCCATAATACTCAATATGAAGATATGCTTTACCTGATTGTAACATACTCTTTTATAATACATTTAGCGCTAATTCGATGCTTACTTAGCAAACAATTTAATTAGTAAGTTAGTTTTTAAAACTTAGCGTTTAATAATTTATTTACAACCGTTAACAAATTTAAACATTTACAGATAGCGTGTTGTGTAACAATGCACACATACAAACTTATACTTCATATAATTGTTAGGTATATCCCCTATTAAACAATTATTTACAGCCTAATTTAGTGGTTTAAAGGAGCTAACATGCTTAAAAAATGCATTACCACAACGGCTTTAATTATAGCTCTATGCGCTTGCACGTCAGAAACAGAGTCGGATTTAGTAAAAACAAAAGGTATTTGGGCAGGTTTTGAACTAGTTTCTGACGGTAACCGCACGCGTGTTAACGCAGAACTAAATGCAGGCGACGCTAATGGCTCTAACATTGTTTTAAGCGATAGCGACTCATTACAAGCTGTTGTTAATAGCACCGCTATTGTACTTACAAAAGATACCGACTTTTTAGACGTTGATTACCAAGCATATATAAATGCCACTGACGACAACCAACAGTTTGATATAAAATTTAAACGGGACGATGGCATAAATGCTAATTCGAGCGTTGAGTTGCCTTTAAATTTTATTATTTTAACCCCAAGTAACGGTCAAAATTTTGATATTAATAGTCCCCTTACAGTCCAGTTAGATGGCACTGATCCTAATAGTACTAGCCAAGTAGAACTGAGCAGTAGCTGTACTAACAATAATAATGAAACACTTTTACAATCAACACTTTTTGCGCTTAACACTTCTTACCTTGAAATAGATTTGCAAAGTTTAGATATGTTTAGCAGCTCGCAAGTAGATCAAAGTAAAAAGTGTGATTTAACGATTAGTGTAAAACGCGATCGATTCGGTAGTATTTCGGGTGAATACGCAAACCAAAGTTATATTAAATCCCAGCAATCGCGCGCTATAAAAAATATGACATTAACGTTTTAATTTGCACGCTAATTTACTCAGCGTTAAGCTACACCTTTATTAAGTAACTCTACCAATTGTAATTGCCCTCCTTATTTATAGGGGAGTTAATAAAAATTGATATAAAGGTTTATTATGACTAACAGCACATACCCTATTGGCACACCTGGCAAAAAATGGAATAACAACGATAAAGCCCAGTGGTTAGCACGCCAAAACATTAAACGCAGTTACCAAAACGAAGTCGTAACGCTAATTAATGACCTTAAAAACACCTTAGATATAGAGCAATACGGCGAGCTTAATTACGCCGCTGGCACTTACCCATTATATATATTAAAAACGCCTAACTTTAATACTAATAAACCAACTGTTTTAATCACCGGTGGTGTGCATGGCTACGAGACCAGTGGCGTACATGGCGCACTTGGGTTTGCTAAAACATCGGCTATGCAACACTCAGAGCAGTTTAATATTATTGTTGCGCCCTGCATTAGCCCTTGGGGATATGAAACAATAAACCGTTGGAACCCAGATGCTATTGATCCTAACCGCTCATTTTATGAGGGTAGCCCAGCTCAAGAGTCAGCAGCTATTATGACGTTTGTAAAATCATTAGGTACTGACTTAATCGCTCATATTGATTTACACGAAACAACAAATAGCGATAACAGTGAATTTAGACCCGCACTCGCTGCGCGTGAAGGCACTACAAATACTAACTGGAACATACCTGACGGGTTTTATTTAGTTGCAGATACCAAAAAGCCTGAGCCGGAGTTTCAAAAGGTCATTATAGAAAGCGTTGCAAAGGTAACCCATATTGCACCGAGCGATGAAAATAACCAACTAATCGGCGTACCTCAAGAGCAATTTGGTGTAATTAACTATGCAGCTCGAGAGCTAGGTTTATGTATGGGCTTTACTGATGCACCCTATGTAACCACTACCGAAGTGTACCCAGATAGCCCAACTGCCACCGATGAAGAATGTATTTTGGCACAAGTCGCGGTTATAACTAGCGCGCTAAATTACATTACAACCTCTACAAAAGATTAACCACTATTAAAGAGCGGGTACTCATTAAATTAAGTACCCGCCCGACAAAGAAACAATCTGATAACAAAAAACAACCCAAAAGAACTGGTTTTATTGAATTTAAAGGTATAAGGTTAGCCTTCCCTCAAATTCAAGGAGTATACATTGGGGTTTAAGAACAAATATGGACAGGTAAGCCTTTACACTGAAAATAACGTTGTTATCGCTCACTTTGCGGGATACATCACCTCAGGGCTTCTTCGTGCGTTTAAAATTGAACTATGCGAAAAAATAAAATCACTCAACAATCAGCCTTGGGCCTATATTAGTGATTCTTTTGATGTTTTAGCTGCAACGCCTGAGGCAGAAAAAGAGATGATAGATATTAGCCATTTAATGAAAGCAAATAACTGCCTGAGTAGTGCGTTTGTACTCACTTCAGCTATCGCTATAAATCAAATGAAACGCATTTTAGAGTGCGCAAAAAGAAACGTTAATTTTAGTGAGTGCCTATTTACCGATTTAGATAGCGCTAAACAGTTTATTTCTCACAACTTAAAAAGTAAGCAAGGCCAACTGATATAAAAATTGTTGATCTTGCTTTATCAATCTTAGTTTTTGTAAAACTGACTGTCTTTGGTTATCGTAATGCTGGCGTTTTCTTGCGCTGTTACAACAAATTGTAACTTACTCACTTTACGTTCAATATCGTAACCATCGGCTGTTACAGTAACGGGGACTCTTTTCATCGCACCCGGTTGTACAAGCGTAGATTTCGGACTTGAGAGCGTTGCCCCAGGTAAACCCTCTATGGCAATACTGTAATGCAGTGCTTGCTGCGTTTTATTAATAATAGTAAGTGTGTAAGGGTTTTCTACTAGGCCCTCGTAGTTCACTCTATAAAGCGCATTCCTATCGCGTAGTACTGAGGCTTCTATTGGTGTACGTTGCAGCATCCATGCAAACATAGATATTATTAACAAAGCCGTTAATGCGCCATATCCTACTAGCTTTAACCTAAATGGATTGGTTTTTTTACCTTCCATTTGTTTCTCACTGGCGTATTTAATTAAGCCTTTCTCGTAACCAAATTTCTCCATGGTATCGTCGCAGGCATCAATACATAAGCCACAGTTTATACATTCATATTGCAATCCATTTCGAATATCTATTCCTGCAGGGCATACCTCTACACACAAGTTACAGTCTACACAGTCACCTAAGTTAAGCTCTTTGGGGTCAGCTTTGCGTTTACGTGGTCCTCGGCTTTCACCTCGCTCGTTATCATATGTAACAAGCAACGTATCTTTATCAAACATAACAGCCTGAAAACGAGAATAAGGGCAAGCAATTGTGCACATTTTTTCGCGTAAAAACCCTGCATTACCATAAGTACAAAAAGCGAATAAAAACACCCAAAAGCTCGTAATACCTGACCATTCAAACGTGATCATCTCCATATACAAACTTTTAGCCGGAATAAAATACGCCATAAACGAGGTGGCAGTTAAAATAGAAATAACAATCCACGCACTGTGCTTAGTTATTTTTTTTCGCCAAGTGCTTAGTGTCCACTGAGATTTATCTAATTTAATTCGCTGATTTCGAGTGCCCTCTATGCGTTGCTCTACCCACGAAAACATGAGCATCCATATTGTTTGCGGGCATGTATAACCACACCAAACCCGACCAAGCCAGTTAGTTACAAAAAACAATGCAAAAGCCCCCACCATAAATAGCAGGGCTAAAATCATAAAATCTTGAGGAAGGAGTGTTAAACCAAAAATAGTAAAGGTTTGCGTTGCCACATCAAGCAGCACAGCTTGTTGACCGTTATATTGAATCCACGGTATTGCAATAAAAGTTAGCATTAACAGCCAACCTAAATTACGGCGTATGCGCTGAAAAAATCCTTTTTGCTCGCGGATATAAATTGGGCCCTCGGTGTTATAGGGCTTAATGATCATGTCTTCTTCTTTAATATCAAACTTCATAGTACTTGCTTCATAATGACGGGTATTAAGCAAGTATTTGCAACTTTCAGACCAAGCTGAAACTTTAATTACTTCATTGATATTAAATAAATTATTTTAAAAAACAAAAACCGAACTCGCGATATAAAGCGCATATCGCGATATATCACGATTTTTTAGTGATTCCCAGCTTTCGCATTTTTGAGCGTAGTGTACTCTCAGGTAAGCCCAACTTAACTGCCGCCCCTTTATCGCCCGATATTTGCCAGTGCGATAACGCAAGAACAGAGGTTATATGCTGTTTTTGCGCTTCATCAAGCGTAAGTGAAGGATTAATAACGACTTCACCACCCGCTTGCAAAGGCTGGCTTAGCTGAAGCACAGCCTGATTAGATAAAATAGCTTCGCGTTCCAGTACATTTTGCAGCTCTCTAATGTTGCCTGGCCAATCATAGGCTTGCAGTTGTGTAATTGCTTTTTTACTTAGCCCCTTTAAATGTTTACCCAGTCGTTTATTTAGCTGCGCAATTAAATTAGCGCATAAATAAGGAATATCCTCTTTTCGATCTTTAAGGGCGGGTACTTTTATAGGAAATACATTGAGCCGATAAAACAAATCAATTCTAAACGTGCCTTTTTGTACCATTTCCCACAGGTCGCGATTAGTCGCTGCAATTACTCTAATATTTACTTTTAGCGTATTGCTGCCACCTACACGTTCAAACTCTTGTTCTTGCAGGACTCTAAGCAGTTTACTTTGCGCCTCAAGTGGAAGCTCTGCTATTTCATCTAAAAACAAGGTGCCTTTATCAGCAAGTTCAAAACGCCCTTTACGGCGTTCATTTGCACCTGTAAATGCGCCTTTTTCATGGCCAAAAAGTTCCGATTCTAGCAAACTTGGGGTAAATGCGGCGCAATTTACTTTTATAAAGGCTTGTTCGCTACGCTTGCTTAGTCGATACAAATTACGGGCTACTAATTCTTTACCCGTGCCATTTTCGCCAAGTATAAGCACTGTGCTGTCGGTTTCACTTACCAGTTTTATTTGATCTAACATGGTTTGAAATATATGACTTTGTCCAACTAGCCCTGAGTCTTGCCAATCTTCGTTAAGTTCTGCAATTAAGTAGTTGTTTTCATCTTTTAGCTGCTCACTTAAATGCTTTACTTGCTCAAGTGCCTCTTGCAGTGCATTTTGTGTTTGCTGTTGCAGTGATATATCGCGAAATACCGCTACAGCACCAATTAACTCATCATTTTGATAAACCGGTGTTGAGGTGTATTCCACTGCAAATGAGCTACCGTCTTTACGCCAAAAAACTTCATTTTTAACTTCACGACGTTTGCCGTCAAACATGGTGCAGTAAATTTGGCATTCATCTGCGGGATAAGGTGTGCCATCAGCATGAGTATGGTGATGATATTGGTGTATTTTTTTACCTAATAGCTCCTCAGCCCGCCAGCCGGNCAGGATTAACAAACACCGCATTACCCGATAGGTCAAAACCGTATATGCCCTCACCTACTGCGTTTAGCAATAATTTAGGATCGTTTAAAAATTGTTTTATCATAAATACACCTCGCGAAATATCGCGAGCATTATGGCAATTTTACACACTAAGTGCACTCATTACTTAAAATGCACTCACGTGCCCATTAAAACGCTATAAATAGTGCTGAAATAGCGTTTTCACATCTATTTCTGCACCTAGCCTTGCGGCTATTAAATAAAGCCCTGCAAGTTTTCGGTGAATAAATAGGGCATCAACGGGCGGTGTGTGCCATTGCTGAGATTGTGCACTAAGAGCAAGCCCTGCATTTTTAATTTTGAGCGCGAGTTCACTGTTTTTAAAATCAAATTCCCCTTCTGCTCTTAGTGGCTCGCACGCCATTAAGAATAAATCAATGACGTTGTTTTTATACTCATCAACTAAGTCATTTTTAAAATAACCAATATGTGAAGCCGCTTTAAGTACACCTTCTCTGTTGTTTTCACTACCCGCTTTAAATAAAGCTAAATACGCTAAGCTAAGCTCTGTTGATATTTCTCGCGTTGCGCCAAAATCAAATAAAACAATTTTTTGTGTATCAAGCTGATAATGAAAGTTGGCAAAGTTAGGGTCGGTTTGAATTAATTTAAATTCAAACATTTCTTTAAAAAACAGATCAATAAGTTGCTCTGCAACAAAGGTTTTTTGGCTATCAGGTAGCACTGTAATGCTCTCAATGGGCTCTGCTTTTATATATTCCATAGTTAGCACTTGTTGTGTGCTGTGCTCTGGATATACTTTGGGTACTTTAAAATGGGGATTAGTTGCTAATGCATTTTTATAACGTATTAAGTACTGAGCCTCCCGCTTATAATCAGCCTCGGCTAATAACTGTGCTTTAGCCTCACTAATAAGTGGTTTAATATTAAGATCTTTTGGCAATAATCGAGAAATCGTTAATAAAGAAATAACGTTATCTACATCACTTACTACACTTTTTTCAATACTAGGGTATTGAATTTTAACAGCAAGCTGATCGCCATTTTCTTTATAAGCTAAATGAACTTGCCCTATAGAAGCCGCTGCAAAAGGTCTTAATTCAATATGAGAAAAACGCGCTAGCCACTCATCCCCCCATTGCTCTTTTAACACTTCAACAAGCTGCTTATGAGGCATTGGATTCGCATCTGAGCGTAGTAAAGCAAGTAACTGAGCCAATTCAGGACTAAGTAAATCACCGGTATCCATTGAAAGTAATTGCCCGAGCTTCATTGCAGCACCACGTAAATGAGATAGCTGTGTGGCTAGCTTTTCAATGTTTTTAGGTTGTAGTAGTAAGCTTTTATTGTCCCAACCTTTACCGGTTAGCGCGCTCTTAGCGCCATCAACTAACATGTTGGTAGCAACACCTGTGGCAAGTGAGCCTAATTTTGCAAAGCGAGAAAGCCGAGAAGTGGGAACAGTACGAGGAGCCGCCATAATATTAAAACCTAATTAGCCTGAAAGTCAGGCTAATTAATACGTATATTGTAAGTAGGTAGATCTACTTATAGACGAGGTACTAGCTTAATTGCACCTTCAACCACTTTCATATCAAGTGGAAGCTTACTAAGTAGCATCATTTTAGGGTCATCCATATTTAGAGTATAAACAGGGTTAACCGCTAAAAAAGCATTAATAACATCCATTGCTTGGCTATCAAGTGCACCTAAATTACCTTTAAAACCACCGGCATCAACACTCGAATCAAGTAATTTAATATTACGTAAAAACACCGCTTTTTTCTCACTGTCGTAAAATGGGCTACCTTCAATTTGTAGCTTTAAACGCACTGGGTATTTAAGTGCGAATGCATTAATTTCAGCGCTTGAATCGGCACCAAGCACAACAACGTCGCGGTTATCAGGCCCAATATTTACACTTAAGTCGTTTACATCAAACTGAACCGGCAAACCCATTAAGCTTACTTTTTCACTTAACTTTGGTAATTGCTTACCCAGTACAGACTCAACCTCAGAGTTAGTAAATGAATATACTGATATGCCTTGCGTGGTATTACAGGCGGTTAAAAATAACGCTGCAATAATAACTAAAATTCTCATGAGAACCCTTTTGTTTATAAATTAGTGGTACATAAAAAAGCCGCTATTAAAGCGGCTTATTAAAATAGTAACCAGCATATATTACGCTGGTTTTAGTGCATTAAGCTGCAAGTGTCGCTTTAAGTCGCGTTAGTGTGTCAGGTTCAACTGAACCAGCACTGAGCGCTAATAACTGTTTTAAATAATAGTTTAAATCAGCATGTTCGCCACGATGTTTGTCATCTAACATGGCTACTTGTTCTGCCATTCTAAGTGACTTATCGGTTGAACTTACGTTCGCTAGTATTTCCATGCGCGTAATAAGTTGATCTGTATTTAATGCAGTTTTAAGCGGTGCTTGATACTGACTTGGTAACGCTTCATTATTTTCAAGTGCTGTAATTAACGCATCTAGATTAGCTTGCTCTGATTTGCTTGTAAGCAATGCAAGTTTATCGTCAATAGCTGCTAGCAACTTAGTAACCTTTGGCGCTAACGATCTAAATTGCGTGTACCCTTTCACTTTTGTTTCTAGGTCGTGCAACTGTGCTCTTTGATTTACGTCACTAAGTGCTGCTTCAAGCTCAGCGAGTTCTGCAACTGCTTGCTTATCTGACTCGTTTTGCTCAAGTTTTTGCTGCTCAAATTCACTACTACGTTTAGTAAATGTTTCATCGTTAAATTGACGAAATTTTTGCCATAACGCATTTTCAGCTTTTAAACCTGCAAAACCAATTGTTTGCCATTGCTGCTGCATTTGCTTCAACTCTTGGCATGCAGCGGCTAAATCATCGCTTTGTGATAATTGCTGCGCTTTTTCTACTAACTCATTTTTAAGTGCAGCATTACTTTTATGAAATGCGTTTAATAAAGCCAGTACTTGTTGTTGCTCGCTTTTATAACGATCGTTTAGTGTACGGTATGTTTTAGGGTCAACTTTACCCACACTGCGCCACGCTTTGTTTAAACGGTTGTATTGGCTTTCATATTGCTTCCAATCAAAGTGATCCTCAGCCGTAGGTTGTAAATGAAGCGCGTGCATGTCGCTAATAATACTTTCGCGTTGTGCTTTTGATGCTTCGCGTTGTACTTCTTGCTCTGCAAAGTAACTACGACAAGGTGCAAATAACAACTCGATTTTTTCATCAAACTGTACGCCTTGTTGCTTTTCTTCGTCTGTATCTAAACGACCTAACTCATTCCAACGCTTGCGTAGCACTTTTACTTGCTCTGCGCGTTGTTGTGGGTCAGTACACTCTTCACTTACTAATGCACTTACTTCTTCTAATAAAGCTTCACGCTTTGGTGCTGCTGCGTATTTTTGCCAATCTTTAGCATCTGCAAGTTGCGCTTCAAGCTCCGCTTTTATATTTATAAGCGGCTGTTGATATTGCTCAGTGAGTGTATTAAATAACTCTTCAAACCCTTTAAACACGCCAAAGGCAACATTAAAACGGCCTTCCTCAATCAGGCGTTTAACATCACGAGCTTTGCGTTTTGCTTGGCTTTGGTTTTTTTCAAGTGGCTTAACTAGCTCATTCATTGGTGCTAAAAATTGCTTTTTATGCGCATTTAACTGCGTTCTAAAGGTACTTTGCAGTGCGCCATCTAAAATATTTAAATGACTACGCGCTGCTTTAAAACCATTATTAAATTCAGTTAGAATTGCATCGTATTGTGCTAAATCTTCTGCTGGCTTAATTTCGCATAATGCTGCAAAAGCGAGTTTGTACTCTTTAATAGCAATTGTTAGCTCAGGTAACTTAGCAACTTGAGTAAATAGTTTTTCTAACTTGCTTACAGCCAGTTTAGATTGTGCATTATTAGCTAGTTCTGTTTCGCTAATAGCTTGCTTAGCTTGCGCTACTTTTGCATCAAGCCAATCTTGTTGAATTTGCTCTGGTGTTTCAAGGCCTAGCTGTAAGGCGTTTTCAATTTCTTCAGTTAAAGCTTCAAGCGTTGCAAGTGCTAGCAATTGGCGCTGCTGTAGCGCTAATTTCTGCTGCTCTTTATCATGTACCGCTTTTAGCTGTTCAATGTGTGCATCTAACTTAGTTGTGATTGAAATATATTTTTCGTCAAGAAGCTTAACGCGTTCATCACTCAGCCATTTTAGCTCAAGTGCTTGCCACTGGACCATTAATTCGCCGGCTTGTGGATTTACAACACCAAAATCTGTTTTTTCGCGTAAGGCATTTAACTTAGCTAAAATAACACGTGTTGCACTTTCAACCTGCAGTGGCATTTCAATTGCTAAACGCTCATTTTCAATATGCGTTTCAAGTGCTGCTTTTGCACCACCCTTTGCATGCTTTACTAATGGCTTAATTAATTGATGGGTAATAACAAGTTCAACTAATTGAGCTTGTAGCTCTTCGCTACCTTCTTTAAATGCTTTTTCTACTAGTTTTGGATTTGCTAGACGTTTCAATAACTTAACGCGCACTTGCAGTTCTTTCTCTGCAAATGCTAACTTTTCGAGTGTTTTAACGGGTGCAAAACGCTCTATGTATTCACTTTTAATTTGCGGTGTTAGTGCACTTTCGCTATTTAAAACAGCATTAGATATTTGTAGTTCTGCTATATCTTTTAATGCTTGATCTTGTTTATACGCTTTCCACCAAAGTGGTAAATCGTTTACTTTTTGCAACGCTTTACGGCGTATTTCAGCTGAGCTATCTTCAAGTGCTAACGTGTTTAATATGGTTGCATCACGTTCAATATCTAATTTTTCGATAGCATCAAGACGAACTTGTTGCTTAGGGTGTTTCCATTTCGGTGTAAAAAGGTGCTTAAAGATCATGTTCACTAAACCTAGCTATTTCGTTGTCTGATTTAAATTCTTTTTGTAGTTGAGCTTTTGTCTTTTGGATCATTTCACCATTAGCACCAATCGTAAATTGCTCGTTTGATTGAGCCACTTTTGCTTGATACAACATAACCAACTGCACTGTTTGTTGCTTTTGCTCGTCTGATAAAACAGTTCCGTCTGGCCATTTGCCAGTAGACGCACCGTATTGCAAGCGTTCGAATAATTCGGGAGTAATATTTTGTACAAGATTGTCGATATTCATGTCATTTTTTCTTTTTTAGAGTCACTAAAACAATACGGTTAATAAGATACCAAATACACCCTACGCCAATTGCCGCAGTATAAGCATACCACTGAAGCGTTTTTTCTTGCGGTTGTAAAAAGTACAAACAGAAAAAACCACCTAAAAATAAGATAAGCGCTAAAAAGGAGTGATTTATAAACATCTGCTTTTTTTTAATTCGCTGTTCGCGCTGAAGTTGTAAAACTTGCTCGTCGTTTAGCTCTGCAATATTGCTTTCGCAATGCGGACATTGCTTATGTTTATCTGAAATTGATTTTGCACATTTTGGGCAACGAATGATCGCCATACTTCTCTCCATACTACGCATAAAAAAAGCGCCTTTCGGCGCCTTTATTGTACTTGTTTTATTTCTCGTTGTCTTTTTTGAATTCAAACCAATAACTGATTTAGAGACGATAATCTAACAAGTTACTCATTAAGTTTAGTTACTCAGTGTCTTTTGACTGTTTCCCTAAACGTTTTTCCCAGAAAGTGGCATTTTTAATACCTAGTTTGACAGGGTCAAATGTGATTTTTCCACCTTTTTTCTTCTGATCTTCGTAATCGCTCAAACATAGTAAAGCAGGCTTAGCTACAAAGAAAATAGCTAAGATACCCAATATGTTAATCCAGGCCATTAAACCAACGCCAATATCTCCAATAGTCCAGATATAACCTGAATTATTAACCATACCGTATGCAACCATAAACATAATCACGAACTTCACGAGGACAAGTGGGATATTGCCTTTAAAATAACGATTTAAGTAAGCAATATTAGTTTCTGCAATAAAGTAATAAGCGAGTATTGTGGTAAAGGCAAAGAAGAATAATGCAATACCGACAAATGCTTGTCCAAAGCTGCCAAATACACTAAATAAAGCCATTTGAGTAAAGGCTGCTGAACCGACCTCAGTCGCTGCATCAACATTTTGTACAATGAACTGCCCTGCTGGTAACTCACCCACAACATTGTATTGCTGCGTTATTAAAATCATGAGTGCTGTTGCAGTACATACAAAAATGGTATCAACATAAACAGAGAAAGCTTGCACTAAACCCTGTTGAGCAGGGTGATCAACCTCTGCTGCTGCTGCTGCATGAGGCCCACTACCTTGCCCTGCTTCATTAGAATATATACCACGCTTAACGCCCCAACCAATAGCAGCACCAAAACCGGCCTGCGCAGTAAATGCATCACTAATAATTAAATAGAATATATCGCCTACTTTATCTAAATTTAAAAATACCACGATTAATGCCAGTACTATGTAACCAAGCGCCATAAATGGCACTACTATTTGCGTAAAGTTCGCAATACGTTTTATACCGCCAAAAATAATAAACGCTAAAACAATAAGGATTATTGCCAAAGCGACTAACTTAAAGCTACCTACATCACCAAAACTAGTCGAGACCATATTGCCATCGCCAAATACTTGGGTAAACGCATTACCTACCGCATTCGCTTGTACACCAGGCAGAAAAACACCACATGCAATAATTGCCGAAACAGCAAATAAAACAGCCAACCATTTTTGTCCTAAACAACGGTCAAAATAATAGGCTGGGCCACCACGATATTGCCCGTCTTCTTCTGTTTTATAAATTTGGCCTAAAGTAGATTCTGCGTAAGCAGTACTTGCACCTAGAAAAGCAACAACCCACATCCAAAAAATAGCACCTGGCCCACCAAAACCGATAGCTGCTGCCACACCTGCGATATTACCAACGCCTACGCGTCCAGACAACGATACTGCAAGGGCTTGAAAAGATGAAATACCTTTATCAGACGTGTTAGGACTAAATAATAACTTACACATTTCTTTAAAATGTCTAACTTGAGCAAATCTAGTTAGTACTGAATAAAACAAGCCTGCGCCTAGGCATAAATAGATGAGTGCATTACTCCAAACAACATCATTAACAGCGCTTACAAAAGCTTCCATGGATATCCTCTATAGTTATATTTATTATTTTTTAATTACGAGACTCTGTTTTAGCTACTACGCTACATAAGCTTTACGAAATAAGATTTCACCTCTTCCGCCCCGACTCATGATTTAATTAATATTAACTTAAGTACCCCAAGGTTGTTAACACTTAATTTTCAAAATATCTAATTACACATCTGTTGCAAGGCACTATATCTGTAGTATTTAATTGAAAGTAGATTGATTTGTACCGATACGGTGATGATACGCAGCGAAGAAGCGTTGAAAACGTTTTAAGAATAAAGCTGCTATATGATTATTATTTTTTTATACAAAGGGTTTTATTAAAAGCAAAAAGGGTATCAAAACTATTGATACCCTTTTAGATAAGCGTTTTATCTTAAATCATCAACAACATTAACAATAGCCGCTAATGTATCTTGACCAAATTGATAAGAACGACGGTCTGACCAGCCATAGTCTGGATCAGGTAAATCGTTGTTGTCTTTAAATGGCATTTCAATTGTGTACGTTAATGCTTTGAATTCTTCAGCAGTAGCTGATGAACCTACCGTAAGGTTAGCTTGACCTGGCTCATCTTTTGGATAGCCATGCTCATCTTGAAACTCTGGAGTAATAGTCAAAAGCGCAGCTTTAAAGCTATCTTCAAGGCCTTTAAGACGAGCATCGTAACTTGGAATACCTTCACTGCCTGCCACAAAGTTATAAGGTATAGCTTCATCACCGTGTATGTCTAAGTGCATATCTAAGCCAGCTTCGCGCATTTTATTAAGCACTAAGTAAACCTCAGGGCTATTTTCCATACTTGGTGTTTGCCATTCACGGTTTAAGTTAACGCCTTTAGCATTAGTACGAAGATGTCCGCGTGCGCTGCCATCTGGATTCATATTTGGCACAACGTAAAACACTGCTTTTGATAGAAGCGCAGCTGCATGTGGATCCTCGTCATCAAGAAGTTTGTGCAGTAGACCTTCAACATACCACTCTGCCATTGTTTCACCTGGATGTTGACGTGCTGTGATCCAGATGTTTTTCTTATCTTCACTTGGCTCACCAATTTTAAGCACACTCATATCGCGGCCATCGAGTGTTTCACCAAGCGTTATTAATTGGCAAGCACCTTGGCTTTGTGCCCAAGACAATAAATCTAAATGGCGGTCGTAACTGTATGGTGCAAAGTAAGCAAAATAAACACTGCCGCACTCTGGTTCAATTTCAAAGCTTAATGTGCCATTTTCATAGCTTGATGGTACGCGAAACCATGTTTGACGGTCATATGATGCAACAGCTTGATACCCTTCCCAACCATCTGGGTAAGCTGATTTATCAAGCTCATTAATATTTAACTTATGCAATTGGTAAGGTGTTGTTTCAAGACGAAAGTGAAACCACTGATAAAATTCAGACTGGTGATCTTTATTAATTTCTAATTGAATATTTAAAGGATCGGTGGCTTCAATAACTTTGATATTACCACTGTCGAAATTGCTGCTGATTTTCATGGAAAAACCTTTAGGTTGAATAAGTTTATCTGTTTATTAATTCACAGAACTGACATTATTTTGTAAATAGTAAAATGAATGTGCATTTTCTTAATTAAAGCCTATCACAAGGCATACGCTTTAAAAATAATACACGACCAAAAAAGCCAGCAACATGCTGGCTTTTAAGTCACTGCAAATAAATTAGCGAGGTAAGCTTGGGAATGACACTTCGGCCATATCGCGCATACAACGAACTACTTGGCAGCTATAACCAAACTCATTGTCGTACCATACATATAAAACGATACGGTTATCTTCAACAATCGTTGCTTGTGAATCAACAACACCTGCGTAACGGCTACCTACTAAATCGGTAGATACAATTTCCGTTGATGCGGTGTAATCAATTTGGTCACGTAAGTCTGAATGAAGTGCAGTATCGCGTAAAAATGCGTTTAGCTCTTCAACTGATGTGCTTGTTGCTAAGTTAAGATTTAAAATAGCTAGCGACACATTAGGTGTAGGTACGCGGATTGCGTTACCTGTTAATTTGCCTTCAAGCTCTGGTAATGCTTTTGAAACCGCTTTTGCAGCCCCTGTTTCAGTAATTACCATGTTAAGTGCTGCGGCACGGCCACGGCGCTCTGCTTTGTGGTAGTTATCAATAAGGTTTTGATCGTTCGTGTACGAGTGTACAGTTTCAACATGACCATTATTAATACCAAACTTATCGTTTAGTGCTTTAAGCGTTGGTGTAATTGCATTAGTTGTACAGCTTGCTGCACAAACGATTTTATCTTCAGGTAAAATATCTTTGTTATTAACACCATATACGATGTTTTTGATATTACCTTTTGCAGGAGCTGTTAATAATACTTTTGCAGCGCCCTTACACTCTAGATGCTGGCCAAGGCCCGCTTCGTCTTTCCAAATACCGGTGTTATCAACAATTAATGCATCGTCGATACCGTATTGAGTGTAATCAATTTCGCTAGGAGAGTTAGCGTAAATAACTTGAATGTAGCTACCGTTAGCTTTAATTGCATTACGCTCTTTATCAATAGTGATTGAACCATTGAAAGGACCGTGAATTGAATCACGACGCAGTAAGCTTGCGCGCTTTTCAAGATCCCCATCTTTACCGCCACGCACAACAATAGCGCGCAAACGTAAATCTGCATATGGACCTGATTTTTCAATTAATAAACGCGCTAGTAAACGACCAATACGACCAAAACCATACAATACAACATCGCGTGGTTCTTTCGCTGGTAAGTCAGCTATTTCTGCAAGTTCATCTTTTACAAATTCTTCTACTGAGCGGCCTTTAGCTGCTTCTGTGAACAAATAGCTATATGCAAGTTTGCCAATATCAATACGCGCAGAGTTTAATTCCATTTTGCTGATAGCTTCTAAAAATGGAAAGCTTTCGCGCAAACGTAATTTAGTGCCTTCAAACTGAGCAACGGTTTTATGAGATTTGATAATATCAATAGTACTGGCATTTACGAGAGGACGGCCATATACAGCGATTTCGATACCACGATTACGGTAAAGTTTACCAATGATTGGTTGCATGCTTTCTGCGTAATCTTGGCGCTCTTGCCAACTATTTGTGTATTCTAACTCGTGAGATGAGGTCATTTTATTTACCTAAGTTTATCATTTTGAACGGATAGCCTTTAAAAATGCACTATATTTTGAGAGTAATGCACTTCAGGCAGGGCTATTCTAATTTAATCTGAAGTTATTCTCTACTGTTAGGCGTTAAATGATTGCGTTAGAATAGCAAGGTGGATATTCATTTGGGGTTAAGGGATGCTTAAAAAAGCAAGTGTACTATTGGGTTTGCTAACGTTGACAGGGTGTGAAGAACCGTTGACACTCGCACAAGTGTGCAAAGAAACACCTGGCTTTTGTAGCGACTTAAACAAAGACAGCCACTGCAAGGATGAGCGTTCTGATGTGATTATCAAACGTTACATAGAATACAAAGACCCTACTGATGAAAATAAATACCAATTACTCAAGGACTTTGAATCCTATAACCAATGTATAACTGTGGCCGCTAAAATTGAACATATTAAGTTAAAAGCTAAAAAAACGTCACGTATTGACGGTCAATTAACGAGCATTAAAGAAATGACTCGCTTATATCAAGATACCCAAAATACAAACCATCCAGGTTTGCTCTACTACCAATGGTCACGAAATAATAACCAAAGTGCACTGACTAAATTATTAGCGATAGAAAATGACAAAAGTGTAACGCAAAGTGCCGAAATGCAATTTTTTCTAGCATCGTACTATATTAAATTTGATGATGAAAAAACCATCGATTTGCTTTATAAAACTTTAGAACTCAATAAAAAAGGCAACGTACCGAATCCTGAAGTGTATACATCACTTATTAGTCTTTTTTATAAACATGATAAATTTAAACATGCATATATATTTTCTAAAGTAGCGCAAATGTCGGGGATTGAAAATATTGACGTGTTTGAAATTGAGCAGCAATTAATAACGAATGGTAAAAGCTTAGACAGCCTAGATGTACTTGCAGAGCAAACATTTCAGCAAATAATGGCAGGTGATTTTGTATCTCCTCGAGAGTTTTAAAAAAGTTTTCTAACGGTACAACTAAATAACTCCGCTAGAGCGGAGTTATTTTAGACAATAAAAAAGGCAGCTTACGCTGCCTTTTTTTATTTTGCTTTGCTTGTGCCCACTTCTACGCGGGTTTTAAGCTTTTGACCTGGTCGAAAAGTCACCACGCGACGTGCCGAAATAGGAATATCTTCGCCTGTTTTCGGATTGCGGCCTGGTCTTTCTTTTTTGTCTCGAAGATCAAAGTTACCAAATCCAGAGAGCTTAACCTGCTCGCCTTTTTCTAGCGCTGAGCGGATTTCTTCAAAAAACGCTTCAACTAAATCTTTGGCATCTTTTTTATTGATCCCGAGCTTTTCAAATAGGTGTTCAGCTATGTCGGCTTTAGTAAGCGCCATATCTAGTCCCTCAACGATGCATTAAACTGTTCGGCCAATTCGGCCACCACGTTATCAACTACTAGATTGATATCTTTCTCTTCGAGTGTTCTATCAACCGCTTGCAGTGTTAGAGCAATCGCCAAACTCTTATAATTTGGCTCAATACCTTTGCCCTTATACACATCGAATAAGTTTAGGTCAACCAATTGATTTCCGCCAACTTTTTCGATCACGCTTAAAATGTCGCCAGATTTAACGCTGTCTGCCACTAAAATCGCGATGTCGCGGCGATTTGAAGGGAATTTAGACACCCCTTCTGCTTGCGGTAAATTTCTTTTTTCTATTGCTGACATTTCAATTTCAAAAACAAAAGTTGCGTTGTTGATATCTAACGACTTTTGAGCTTGAGGATGTAAAGCACCAAAAAAACCAACCTTTTTGCCATCAACATATATTACAGCTGATTGACCAGGATGAAGTCCATCTGACTGCTCGGCTTTAATTTCAAAGCGAGTAACGTCATTAGTAATTGCAAGTAAGGCTTCAACATCACCTTTTAAATCGTAAAAATCAACGTTACGTTTTTCTTCAACCCAATGTTCACCATTTACAAGACCCGTGATAACGCCACCAATAACCGGTACTTGGTAAACACCATTTTCTGCACTTTCGTCGCTTATAAATTTAAGACCATGTTCGAATAAACGAATACGAGGCTGTTGGCGATTTTGGTTATACGCTACAGACGCTAATAAACCCGGCATTAAACTTACACGCATCGCTGACATTTCAATTGAAATAGGGTGCGGTAATACCATTGCTTCACACTCTGGGTGTAAAATAGCTTGTGCTTTAGGGTCTACAAAGCTGTATGTAATTGCTTCTTGATAACCACGAGTCACTAACGTATTGCGGAACTTGCTAAGCGCAATAGTTGCTTCGTTATGCGTCGTCATTTTAAGTTTTGCAGTTGGTGCAACATTAGGAATGCTGTTGTAACCGTAAACACGTGCTACTTCTTCAATTAAATCTTCTTCGATGCGAATATCAAAACGGTAGCTTGGTACGTCCGCACTCCAGCTTTCATTTTCTACTTTAACATCAAGACCTAAACGCGTAAGAATATCTGTTACTTTAGCATCTTCAATATGATGACCAATAACACGGTCTAAACGAGCTCGACGAAGACGTACTTCAGTCACTTTTGGTAGTTTGTCAGCCGCTACAGCTTCAACAACTGGGCCTGCTTGACCGCCTACGATTTTAAGAAGTAGCGCTGTTGCACGTTCCATTGCATCATGTTGCAGAGCAAAATCAACACCGCGTTCATAACGGTGTGAAGCATCAGTGTGTAAACCGTAGCTACGTGCTTGCCCTGCAATTGCTACAGGATTAAAAAATGCGCTTTCAAGTAATATATCAGATGTTTTATCTGTAACACCTGATTGCTCACCACCAAAAATACCCGCTATTGCAAGTGCTTTGTTATGATCGGCTATCACAAGTGTAGTGTTGTTTAATTTAGCGGTGTTACCGTCTAATAAAACAAGTTCTTCATCTGCGTTTGCACTACGTACTTTAATACCACCTTCAATCGCATTTAAATCAAACGCGTGCATTGGGTGACCAAGCTCAAGTAATACATAGTTTGTAACATCAACTACTGGGTCGATTGAACGTACGCCACTGCGGCGTAGCTTTTCAACCATCCAAAGCGGTGTTTCTGCATCAAGGTTAATGCCTTTGATCACACGACCAAGGTAACGAGGACATGCATCTTCGTTCACTAATTCAATCGATATTTTATCGTCAATTGTTGGGGTAACCGCTGGAATATCTAATACATTTACGTCAATACTGTTTAAAACGCCTACTTCACGAGCAAGGCCTTTAATGCCTAAACAGTCACCACGGTTTGGTGTTAAATCAACATCTATAATATTATCATCAAGACCTAGGTAGTCACGTAAATCAGTGCCTACTGGTGCATCGCTTGGCAATTCCATAATGCCGTCGCCTTCTTCGCTAATACCTAGCTCAACAAAAGCACATAGCATTCCGTTTGAAGGTTGACCGCGTAGTTTGGCTTTTTTAATTTTAAAGTCACCAGGAAGTACAGCGCCCACAGTCGCAACAGCAACTTTAATACCTAAACGACAATTTGGTGCTCCACACACGATATCAAGTAGCTCATCGCCACCGACGTTAATTTTGGTAACACGCAGTTTATCTGCATCAGGGTGCTGCTCACATTCAACAACTTCACCAACAACTACGCCATTAAATTTGGCAGCAGCAGGCTCAACACCATCAACTTCTAGACCAGCCATTGAAAGCTGTTCCGAAAGAGCTTGCGTATCAATAGCAGGATTAACCCACTCTCTTAACCACTTTTCACTAAATTTCATTTTATTGTTTCACTCTTAACGGAACTGGTTCAGGAATTTTAAGTCATTTTCGAAAAATGCACGTAAATCGTTTACGCCATAGCGCAACATGGTTAAACGCTCTACACCCATGCCAAAGGCAAAGCCGGTGTATTTTTCTGGGTCGATACCCACAGACTTAAGTACATTTGGATGTACCATGCCACAGCCTAGTACTTCTAACCACTTGCCGTCTTTACCCATAACATCTACTTCAGCTGAAGGTTCTGTAAATGGGAAGAATGAAGGACGGAAACGAATTTCCATATCTTCTTCAAAAAAGTTACGTAAAAAATCATGCAAAATACCTTTTAGCTCAGTAAAGCTAACATCAGTATCAACCATTAAACCTTCAACCTGATGGAACATAGGTGTATGTGTTTGGTCGTAATCGTTACGGTATACACGTCCAGGTGAAATAATACGCAGTGGTGGCTGCTCAGTTTCCATAGTACGAATTTGCACGCCACTTGTTTGTGTGCGTAGTACTAATTTAGGATTGAAATAAAAGGTATCGTGATCTGCACGTGCTGGGTGGTGCTCTGGAATATTTAGCGCATCAAAGTTATGAAAATCGTCTTCGATTTCTGGACCAGATTTAACTTCAAAACCTAACTCACCGAAAAAGCTTTCTATGCGCTCAATAGTGCGCGTAACTGGGTGTAAACCGCCAGTAGGCATAACACGCCCTGGTAGAGTTACATCTATAGTTTCAGCAGCTAATTTTTCTTCAAGTGCTTTACTTGCTAGCAATTCACGCTTTTCGTTGATAGCAGCTTGTACATCTTGTTTAGCTTGGTTTATAACTTGGCCTGCTTCTTTACGTTCTTCAGGTGCTATTTTACCTAACGTTTTAAGTAAGCTAGTGATTTCGCCTTTTTTACCAAGGTAATTAACCCTGATATCTTCTAACTGCGCTATTTCACTGGCACTGGCTACCGCCTCAAGTGCTTGCGCTAATATGTTTTCTAAGTTCATTCGATACCTGATCTTTCACAGAAGGTGATTGCTTAAGAGCGTGTTGGCCTTTCAAGATTGCTTTACAACAGTGTGGCTGGTTATTAAATAAGGTTAAGCATTGGGCTGTAGTTTCCTACATAAATCATGCAATAACGCTAAATAAAGACCAAACACATGCAGTTTGAAGTGTTTATCTCGGAGGCTACTCTCTTTGTTGTTCGGGTTTCGCATATAAATACTATGCTAAAGTCCTCACGACGTGATTAAAGCACTCTTAAGTTAAACAAATTCCAATCAGGAAAGGTAAACACGCTCTGATAATAGCTTATGATAACTGAAAGAAGGGTCTAGATTCTAGACCTACTACAGCTTTAACGTTGATTTTATAAAAGGAATAGTTAATTTTCGCTGTGCTGCCATAGATGCATGATCTAATTTGTCGAGTACATCTAATAAAGCACGCATATCACGGCTTAAACGGGTTAGTAAAAAGCGTGCACACTCATCACTTAATTCAAGACCGCGCATATGAGCGCGCTTAACAAGTGCTTGTGCTTTATCGTCATCACTCATAGAACGAATTTGAAAGGTTGTCCCCCACGTTAAACGAGACTCTAAGTCAGGCAGCGAGATATTGAGCATGCTAGGAAGTAAATCGGCAGTTACTACTAACATTTTTCCGGGTTCGTTAAACCGGTTAAAAAAGTTAAATAGTGCTTTTTCCCATGCATCATTCCCTGCAACTAAATGCACGTCATCAATACATAGAACATCAAGCGCTTCTAAACCGTCTAATACCATAGGTCCAAAGTCAACTACTTCGCGCATAGACAGCAGCATATTAGATAGGCCACGCTCTTGTGCTTTAATACAGGTTGCATACAAAAGGTGAGACTTACCCGAATCACCTAACCCACATAAATAAGTATACTGAAACTTTTTAGCTAACTTCGAAAAGCTATCTTTTAAATGGTTAACCTCTAACGAATCTTCCCCACCAAAGTACGATGCAAATGTTTCGTCATCCGGCAAGGTAACCGGTAATGCCATTTGCATCGGCTCAGAAGTTAGCATTATGGCGCTATCCATTGATACTCTAAGCTATTTTTATCAACAACATGATAAAAAGCGCGTGGATCCTCATAATCTTTAAATGAGGAGTCTAGCCCTAACCCTTTTTTAAGATCGCTTAGGTTACCAGTGTGGTTTAGTTTAAATTCTACAAATTCTGGTGTTTTACGAACAATTTTAACTTGCGTAACAACGCTTAAATTCAATAATCTTTGCTTTGCTAATTCAATATCAACAAAACTTTGCGTGCCTTTTAATGTTAGCGTGGCCGCGGCTTGTTCATAATAAGCATTTGGATCAATAGCGTACTCGCTTGCAAGGCCTCGAGCTAAGGAATCAATCATTTGGCTCACTATTTGCTGCTTATCGCCCGTTAATCTATTTGAATCAAATTGATCATCATTAGTAAAACGCCAATCTAAAATCCAATTTTCGCTATCTGCTTCTTTATACATTCTTGCTGTAATACTTCGCTCAGCACTGTAGCGCCTAGAGGCCTCTTCTACTGGTTCTGAAAAGTTACCCCATACCTCAGGAATACCTACTAAACGTCTATCTTGTAAGTCAAGTAATGGCACAACGACAGGTAGACCACGGCGTCCTGCTTTGTCATAAATTAACTGCTCTAATTGCGGGTAACTTTCTTGTGTTACTAATTCTCTGCGCCAATTGTCCTCAATACCTAACCATATTGCGACTAACGGGCGTTGCACTCCCCATAAAGGTAAGTTTAACTCTTTGATTAACGCATTGATCTTTCGAGCTTCAAATTTAACAACGAGTTTCAATTGTCCATTTGCTCTCTCGTCATATTCAAACTTAAGCATATAATCAGAAATATCTTTAGTGCGTTGCTGTGCTAATTTATTTTGATCCGCAGTTTCATCACCGCTTACTTTCACTAAAACATTGAGCAAAGCTTTACGACTCGCAGCTAATCGAGTGTCTCGTGTTTTGTCATCCACTTTTAAAATATCTTGATATAGATCAGTCACTTCAACTGCCGACGCAGAAAAACAAAATAAAATGGATATGGCGCTAATTAATAATCTATACACAGGCTGTTAGTTCTTGGTTTTAAACTGATTTGATCCTAAATCAAAGACAGTAACAAAGCAAAATTAAATTTGTTATCTAAGGAAATGAAAGTAATTAGCTTTTATAGAAAGTAAAAAAGATTAAATATGAATAAGATAGTTGAGTGAGTTGTACGCTATTCACCTACATTTAACTTTACTACACTTTTAAAACGCGAACCTTTCGGGTCTAGTTTGATCATTAAGGTATTAATGCAATTACTCGATGATGTTACGGCTTAGAATATTCGTTATTCGCTCACATTTCATTTTTCTGCAGACATAAAAAAGCCCGACTATTTCTAGTCGGCTCTCTACAATTTGAGGTCGGTACGCTACGAAGTAGAATGCCGTAGTGCCCAGAGCGGTAAAGTGTCACATAATATATGTACACTATTATTGGATCGGGAGTCACTACGCCCGCCCTACGCGATGGATGTTAATGTGAGTGTCTATTAATTGCGCGCATTTTACTTTTCTGCAGACGTAAAAAAGCCCGA
>NZ_AUTN01000152.1:0-4464 GCF_000497955.1 Pseudoalteromonas sp. TAE56 | reverse complement strand
GGCTACCGTAATCGTAATACTAAGCATTAAGTCGTTAAACCATAAAAAGGTAAGTAGGCCGATTACAAACGCCCATACCAAGCCATTTACAGCGCCAACACGCAGCTCTTTTTTAAGCAACGCATTACGGTTTGAATCTGTAACCTGTCCAAGCGCTAAACCTCGCACAATAACGGTTAATGTTTGACTACCTGCAATTCCCCCCATAGAAGCGACCACTGGCATTAATACAGCTAATGCTACAACTTGTTCTATCGTTGCGCCAAATAAACCGATAAACCACGACGCTAAAAAGGCAGTTGCTAAATTAATGCCTAACCATATACCACGGTTTTTAGCACTTTTTCGCACACTTGCGAACAGGTCTTCGTCTTCACGTAAACCACCAGCTTTAGCGGCTGCTTCATCAGCAATTTCTTGTCGTAATTCATAAGCAGAGGCAATGGTTAATCGCCCAAGTAATTTGTTATCAGCATTAACCACTGGCAGTGCCATTTTTTCACTGTGGATCACCACTTCTGCCGCTTCATATAAATCATCATCAGCATGGAGCGATGAAAAGTCATGATTTGCCAATGTCATTAAATTATCGGTGTCGCTGGCTTTTATTAAATCATTTACCGCAACCTCACCTATTAAACTACCCTTGCGGCTTACTAAATAAATAACTTCACTGTATTGCGGTAAACCTTTATGTAGCAATTTTTTAGCACCACCGGCTGTTAGCTTCTCCGATACTTTTAAAAAGTCAAAACCTAACCAGTGACCTAATTGCTCTGGCGGGTATTGCTGCGCTAAATCATATTGTTTGGTTTGCGCTTCATCGAGTTGCTTTTTTGCATACTCAACAAATCGCTCTGGTATAACTTCTTCAAGTTCCAGTAGCTCTTCTACATTAACTTCATCAAGAAGTTTAAAAGCCTCAGTGTCTTCTAGCGTTTGTAGCAACCACAAACAACTATCTTCACTTAAATTAACAAAAATTTCGTGTTGCGTGTCTTCATCAAGCAACTGCCAAATTTCAAGTCGTTGTTCTTTTGGTATCGCCTCAAAAAGTAATGACAGGTGCTCTGTTGAAAGCGTTAACTGCGCATCTGCTAATAATTTATTTTTGCGTTCTGTTGTATCGCATTGCAATAAATCATTTATGAGCTGTGGAAGTTGGTCTACCGGATACTCAATCATCTTAAAACCTTAAAATTTAAAAGCGCACATTATTTATAGTCTACTTGAACAATAAAAAATTGCAGAAAAAACGTGAACTTATTAAGCATGCGCAAGCTATTTTTGCGCATTGTATGGGCAAACTAAATGCAGTACTAATATTTATTTTAAAAAATTAAAAAAACAGTAAAAGGAATTGTTTTTGAGGGATTAAACAACAAGTAAGCAAACCAAAGGGATTACTTATAATAAAAAAATCCCATATTAGCTAGGCTAATATGGGCAAAATCACACAATGAATTAGGTGTTTTTAAATTACGGTTTATGCTTTAAATTAAAGTCTATCAGTAATATTTCGTACCAAGTCAGAATCTACAAATTGAGTAATAAGTGCAGCGCCCCACGCATAACCACGTTGTATTGGGTAACCTTTAAAAATCCAGCGTTTACGCACGTGATTAAAGCGCTCTAAATAGTCTTGCTTTTTTTGTGGCAGAGGTTGCTCACCCAATTTATTCCATGCTTTATATACGCCTGACATGTCGGATCCTCGCATAAAGCGTTGCAACCAACGTGGAAAACGAGAAAAGCTAATAGTAGACTGAAAATCTATAAAATAAGGTTTACCGTCTGCGCCGCATAAAATGTTACCCATATTACGCAAGTCTAAATGCACGATGCCTTTGCGATGCATTTTTGCTACTTGGCGCTCAAGCTCACTAAAAAAGTTAACAGGTAGTGTTTTGTCTTCATGAATTAAAGCGCGCAGTGGCGTGCCTTCGATATAGTTATAAGCAACCGCTATCGGCGACAATCTACAAAAGCGGTTAGCAACTGCATCAAGCTCAGCTAAACGGCTCAACCCTTTATACTCTTGATTTACAGATAGTCGTGCAAATGTTTTGCGGATAAACCAGGGGCTTTGGCTAAAATCTTTAACAATTAAATCAAATTCATTATCTTTATATCGATACACAATCGCGTTAGCAAAACGTCCCTTATGGACAACACTTAAGTGATGTTGCATAAAAGTATGTTCTGGATATTGCTGCTGTAATTGTACTAACAAATTATTTTCAATCATAACAAACCTAACAAGATGATAACTTTAATTGCCTAGGCAACTATATTATCAAAGTTAGATTCTGCGCACAATCAGATCAACTAATTAGCACGCTAACTTTCTATTGAAACAGTATCGCTATTTTATTGATAATCTACTTTTGAGGCGAGTCTGGCAGTAAATCAAGATTATTTATAGCTTTGAATAGTAAGTCGATTATTTGGTTTTTTTCTGGCTCTGAAAAACCATTTAATGCTTGCGCATAGACTTCGTTAACTAAGGGCATAATTTCAGGACAAAGCGCTTTACCTTTTTCACTTAAACACAAAATAGTTGAGCGCTTATCAAGCTCACATTGCGTTTTAATAATGAGTCCTTTTTCTTCAAGTCGGTTTAGCAAGCGGCTCATAGCGCCACGGTCATAAACCATATACTCGCAAAGTCCTGCAAGCGTATTAACCGACTCTCTCGCAAGTAGTACAACCACAATATATTGCGCTGAAGTTAGGTCCATAGGGAGTAACTTGGCATCAACATGAATGGCTAATCTCGAACGTAAAAAAGAGACTAAACGCCCCAAATCTTGCTCTGGCGCTAACTCTTCTCGAGTACAACGTTTAATTGATGGCATGTTTTGCATGGTTATTTCACTGTATAGGTATATTTGCATGCTGATAGACCTTAACGCATGCAAAAAATTCAATAATTTTTATAAAAAATCGCCCACAAAAATAAAGCCGCTATTAGCTGTCTCTTATACACAAATCCCTGCTAAGAAATTAGCGGGGATTTTTTTGAACTAAATCTCAATGTCATGATCAGATCTTCAAATCTTGTTTGAGGGCACATTATGATTAACGAACATACTCATTGGGCAAAACAACAATTCGGTAAATCGGACTTAGGTGATCCAAGAAGAACAGCGCGTCTGGTAAAGTTAGCATCAACGCTTGCAAATGAACCAGGAAAACCACTTGTGAACATCACTCAATCCCCCGCCGATATGGAAGGTGCCTACCGCTTTATTCGCAACGAGAATATTGACGCAACGGCTATAGCAGAGTCAGGCTTTAAAGCCACGGTTGAACAAGCAAAAAGTCATAACTTATTGCTCGCATTAGAAGACACGACCACACTAATTTATAAGCATTCCTCCATTCGAGATGATTTGGGTCATGTCGGACGAGGAGCAAAACAACGAGGCTTGTTAGCTCATAGCGTATTACTGTTTGCGCCAGACACAAAGCAAGTTGTGGGATTAATTGAACAGTCTCGCTGGAGTCGTGATATCAACACGATTGGAAAAAGAGAAAAACACGCGACGACTTCTTACGAAGAAAAAGAAAGTTACAAGTGGGAGTCAGCGTCACGAGCGATGGCAGAGCGGCTGCAAGGACAAATGGCGAACGTGATATCGGTGTGTGACCGCGAAGCGGACATCTACGAATACTTGCAGTATAAACTGACCGAGCAGCAACGATTCGTCGTACGCTCGATGCAAAGTCGTCATATTGAAGAAGGTGAGGATAAGCTCTATGCGTTTGCAAGCGAGCTGATGAGTGCAGGCACCAAACACATCCACATTGCACAAAAAGGAGGAAGAAAAGCCCGAAGCGCAACACTGGATATCACCTATGCGCCAGTGACACTCAAAGCGCCTTACAATAAGAAAGGACACTCCCTCCCAGTTTACTATGTCGGCTGTACAGAGCGAGGAAACGCTAAGAACGGCTTAAGCTGGCACCTATTAACCAGTGAACCAGTCACCAGCAAAGAAGACGCCTTAGCTATCATCACCTACTATGAGCACCGTTGGCTTGTAGAGGAATACCATAAAGTCTGGAAAAGTGATGGTACGGATATCGAAAGTTTACGCCTTCAAAGCCAAGATAACATGGAAAGATTGGTGACGATTAATGGCTTTATTGCGACGCGAATATTGCAACTAAAGTTCACCAATGAGCAGCCTGATTCCCCAAGTTGTGAACAACTGTTATCTCCCAAAGCATGGAAGTTATTGTGGTTAAAGAGAATAAAAACACCATTGCCTGAAACTGCTCCAAATATGTCATGGGCGTATCAGGAACTGGCAAAGTTAGGAGGCTGGAAAGATACCAAGCGCACAGGGCGTGCATCTGTGAAAGTGTTATGGAAAGGATGGCTTAAGTTACAAGCCATCCTGGAAGGCTACGATTTAGCAAAATCTCTTGAGTCAGACTTGTGATCAAGAGACAGCT
>NZ_AUTN01000151.1:0-1377 GCF_000497955.1 Pseudoalteromonas sp. TAE56 | reverse complement strand
AAGCGCTTTATCATTTAGCCTATTCGCTTTCTTATCATCAACATACAATACTAAATGCGTATGATTACTCATGACGGCATAAGAAAATTTAGGATGGGTGTCTTGTTTATTATGTTATAAGTGCCTAACGTCCTGCTAAGGGGCAGTTACGAGTGTTGTTGGCGAAGCCAGCGAGTAACTGTCCCGCAGCGTTTTTTGCTGCGAACTTGAGCAGCTTGTTATAACTCATGGTTAAGATTTACCCTATCCTTACGAGAAAAGTAAAAATCTAAATATGCGAAAAAACCAATGATTAGGAACCAAATTACAAATGGTGGAATAAGTGTAACCTCACTTAACATCGCAATTGGGTAAACAACTATCAAAGCTAGTGAACCAATGCCTCCATCGTATGACGTATATGTTTCCCAAGTCAGTGACAAAAGCCCACCTAAGAATATTAATGTTGCAACTACCAGCGGTAAATGTAATTTATGAATTCTCATGAGATTATTTTGAGTTATAACGCCTCGTTAAGAGGCAAATAATATGTTGGCTAAAATAAGCGACGCAGGAGCAAAAGCCAACTGTTATTTGTCCTGCTTTAACGACTTGTTAGTTTTAAACAACTCCAAGTAGTATTCTTTGTCTTGTAAATTTCGTTGAAAATGCCCAGCAACTGGTGGCTCAAATTTATTGCCAGATAATAATAAAAGCCTTTGCTCTGTTACTTCTGGATATTCTTCTTTGATTTGACCGAAACTAAAATGCATAAAACTATCTAACGGGACAAATAGTTTTGTAGGAACACTTTTTGAATTAGTCTCTAATACCTCATCAATAACAAAAATTAGCCTGATACTATTTTGGGACTTTGGGCCTGTTTTAGCTTTTAAGTCATGTATCTGTTTGCCGTTTCCATCAATCATGTCAACACCAATGACTCGGCCGATTAAAACATGATCTGTTTTTTCAATTAAAGCCTTATCAGATACTTCCAATGGAAATGAGGCAAATACGTAATTTGAGATTAAACAAAGAAACAAAACTAAATATTTACGCATGAACATCCCTTTAAAACTAACTCTTAACATATGGGGATTTTATGAGCGTTGTTGGCCGAAGGCCAGCGAGTAAAATTCCCACCATGATGTTTTTGTTATGTGCAACATGCTAACAGTTGCTTTTGTAATTCAGTATTTTCACAACCGATAATGTCTAAACCGATGACAACTGACTTTTCAGAGTAAACAAGCATAACTGTATATGCCTTATCACCTGTGGGAAAAGTATCTTCCAGTTTTTCATTTTCTGAGGTTGTAAAACATATTGTGAATGCTGAATCGTCAGAAGCGAAGGACTCACATGATTTAATTTTCAAACCTTTTAGCTGATCAG
>NZ_AUTN01000150.1:0-17458 GCF_000497955.1 Pseudoalteromonas sp. TAE56 | reverse complement strand
AAGCCATAGACGCCATAGTTACTGCATTAAGTGAGGTTAGCTTAGCCGCATAGTCAAAATCAACACCTTCAATGGTATCACCATACTCAACACCATCTTCAGTGCGTAAATCTTGATGCTGACGATCGTAGTGCTCATTAGTTTCCATAATACGCACTGCAGCAAAACCTGCGTCATTAAATGGACGATGATGCCCACCACGGCCAAATCTATCTAATCGATATACAAGCATTGTATCTAAATTAGGAATATATCTGTCAGCAATAGTGTCTATGTAGCGAGCTAAATTACGACTCGCAGAATCAACTTCACCACCTGTAAAGCGACGAGTATTAGCTTGCTTTTTAGTTTCAACAACACGGGTACCTTCTGAAAATATACGTGCAGTGGTGTTGTCAGTTACGCCATTAATACCGGTAATATTGCCAATCATATCGTTGTTTAAAACGCCATGAACTTGCCAGTCATGCTTTTGTGCATAAGCCGTTAATATTTTACCGCCAAATAAACCTTGCTCTTCGCCCGAAAGCGCCGCGTAAACTACTGAACCATTAAATTTGTATTTACTTAAAACACGAGCAGCTTCTATAACACCAGCTACACCTGATGCATTATCATTTGCGCCAGGAGAGTCGCTAGTAAAATCCATAACATCACTTACACGTGAATCTATATCACCCGACATCATCACCATTCGATTAGGCTCGCTTGATCCGCGTTGAATAGCCACTATGTTAACCACTTCAACAGGATTAGGAATGCGTTTTTCGCCCGATATAGTGTCCTTTACTTCAATAATTTCCAAACAACCACCACACTGTGCCGATATTTTTTCAAATTCTTTTTTTATCCAGCGCCTAGCCGCACCAATACCTCGAGTATCCGATTTAGTATCTGAAAGCGTATGACGAGTACCAAAATCCACCAGCGTTTGAATATCACTACCAATACGGGTAGCCGACACTTCACTTGCTATGTCATGTAACTTTTGTTGGTCGGTATATTGTAATTGTGTTTCACCATGTGCTGATAATGCAAGTGTGCAGGCACCTGCAATTGCAGTAAATTTAAGTAACGTTGTTGTGATTTTCAAAGGTGTTTTAAGCATCTATTAGCTCCTAATTATTATAGTGTAACCATTACCTAAGTAAGATTTTATGGCAATACATTTGAGGTAGATGCAGAAAGGAGCACGCTAAAGCGCATTTACAAGAGGTTACTAGGATAGTAAAAAGCCCACTACCTTGAATGGTTCTGGCCAAAATTTATTATGCATATTTTTAATAAGTGGTTTTAATATCAAATTCTTTTAAAAAGGCCTCATGTCCCCCTAAGCTTGCAAGCACACCAGCAGAAAACATAAATATTAATACAAATGCTAAACAGATCAAAAACTCCGAACTATTTTCAGGATTAATATAGTAGTTAAGTAAAAAACCACTCAAGACACCTATAAAAGCAATTTTGCTAAATAAAAAATAACTTGGGATCTCAAATGCCCAAACAGAGGTGTTGTTTACAAACTGCCTATATCCATACGTCATAAAAGCCAACAGACCAATAATACCAATTGCAAAAGTAGTCACTGTGGTCAGTGCGCTCATGTTTTTATAAATAAGCACATACCCTAATCGTAAAGAATAGATAAATACTGCAAACCATGCCAAAACAGCAGGCCCTAAAATTAATCCCATTTTCAATCCTTGAATAACGTCTAACTAATTAATTGCTAATACAATATTATATTTAGAGGTTAAATTACAAACCTTGTTACACAATAATCTATTATAAAGTGTGTTTTTCATGGCACACTATCATTGTGTTTATATATATAGTTTAAGTTATGCGCCAGCTAAAAGAAGATACAGTTAAAAGTAACCTTATTGAATCGCAGCAAAGTGCATACGGTCCCGTATGTGTGTACCAAAATAAAGAATATCGTTGGCTAACCCTTGCACAAAAGGCCAATGATGACATAACTATTCAAGGTGTTATGAACCTAACACACCCTGAGCAAGTAATCGTACCTGTAAACCAGTGCATGCTGCTGTTTTTACTTAAACCGGTAGATACACTAAACATATTAAATCTAGGTTTAGGCACTGCAGGGTTTGAGCGAATTATGTATCACTTGCAAAGTAGTACGCCTTACATAAACACCATCAATACATTTAACACAGTAGAAATAAACCCAAGCATTGCTTTAATTGCTGCTCAGCACTTTAAGTTACCAATTAAGCACAGCAGCTATTTACAATGCGCCGAGCAATATATTTCGCAATGCTCTGATCACTTTAACGTGATCACTATCGATATTTTTAGTGGTGAATATCATCAGCCTTTTTTAACCAGCGATAGCTTTTGGCAAAACATAAACCGCTGTAGTGAGCCAAGTACTCAAGTAATCATTAATTTAAACCCGCAAACTGGCAAAGAGTTGCAAATGCTTTTAGTGCTTTTAAGGCAACATTTTAAGTGCTTAGCGATAATAGAGTTTAACGAATACAAAAATATAGTAATCATACTAAGCCAGCAAACATTAATGCACATAAACGTTGATGAAATACAAAACTCACCTGTGTTTATAAATTTTGCGCCAAACCTTTATAAAAGTATTAACAGTATTTACCACATTGAATAAAATGCGTTACCGCCCAGGTTCATGTTTTTCATAGCACGGTAAGCTTGTTTCTAGCTGCTCCCAGTTAGCTTTAGACGTAACAAAATTATGCGATAATACCAGCTCAGTAATATCGCTATCGAATATTCCTAAACGAATTCGTATTCTGCTTTTACCATCATTGTTGCTACTGTAAACCGGCGAGCCGCAACATTTACAAAAGTAACGAGTGCGCCCTGGTTTAAAACTAAATTCACTCAGCTGCTCTTGTCCTTTAGTTATTATAAAGTCCTCAGTATTTACAAAGCCATTGGTTGCAAATGCAGTCCCGCTGTTTTTTCTGCACAGTGAGCAATGACAATGAATAATGCTGGTTATACTACCCGACACTTCAACATTTACCTCACCACACAAACACGAACCCGTATACATAAAACGTCCTAATAATTTAAACTCAGCTAAAGCTTGCCGAGCTGATTGAATGCAAAGGTTATATTACATTTTCAAGCTCTATCAAACCATACCTATTGCTTTAATGATTGACATAAAAACATTAAATTGGTTACATAACCTTTGCTTTAAAGTTATAGCCAAAAAGATAATTGGTTAACCAAAAACACCTAAACTTACTGAGATCCAATTATGCATTTTAAACACACGTTACTTTTATGTTTGTTAAGCACGCTAGCGGCGTGTTCAACCATTTCTAAAAACACGTCAAGCGATTGGCTACTTATTGATGATTTTGAAAATTCACTTAGCAAGTGGCAGAGTGTCGATACGCAAAATGAAACTAAACCACAGGTTAAAAACCCACAAATAACAGTTATACAACCAGAACAAGCAACTACATCTACATCTACATCTACATCTACATCTACAAATCATTATTTACTAAAAAAGCCTGCACGCGATGGTATTGTTGGCAATCGCAAAGCGCTTTCTTATACAAAGCTTCCACAAGCGGTTGAAGTTGGTCAAACCTACACATTTTATATACGTATAAACGTGGCTGCTTTTCCTAATAACCATGCTTTTGGATTAAGCAACCTCACGCCAGAGCTAATTAATAAACATGCGTACGATGCGTTTGAGCCTACACTTCGCGTAACCGATAAAACAGAATCAAACGGACTTGTAAACGATGGCGCATTAATGGTTAAAATCGGCAATGGGTATAGCAACATTCAAAACTACACTACCAAACAATCGGCCAAGCCACTGCAAACAAATACATGGTACGATGTGTGGTACGTTGTTAATAACGCAGCAGCCTCAAAGCAAGGTCAGCAATACGATGTTTACGTAAAAGGTGGTGAATTTAGCAAGCAAACACTGGTGTATAAAAATGCACAATTTAGAATGAAGCGCGAACAACCTCTTATATACTTTTTAGCAAACTGTAATACAGGCCCGATTAAAAAGCCTTACGGAAATGGTGGCCTCAGATATGACGATTTATACATGAGCAAAGGCACAAACCTAAATAACCCAATGCTATAAAAGTAAGTAAAGTGCTTTTTTGATGCTCTTTTTGACATAGGTTTATATAAATAATGCTCTAGTATATTCACAATTAATACCTTGCAAACCTGCATTTAAAAACACTTAAATGGTATGATACGCATCATTATTTGCCATTTAAGTTTTTAAAATGTATCGATTATTTGAAAAAATGACAAAAGCATTTCCTGAGGACCAACCCACTCAGCCACCTTCTACTTTGTTTGCTTTTTGCCGTCACTACACCAAAGGAATGGAGCTCTCGCTGCTGCTAATGTCAATCAGCGCCGCCCTGCTCGCTATTTTAGAGGTTTCTTTATTTAGCTACATGGGCCAACTTGTGGATTGGTTAACCGCCTACACACCCGAAACCTTGTTTGTAGAGCAAAAGTCAGAACTTATCAAAATGGCTGTTATGCTATTAGTTGTGCTGCCCGTTGTTGTATTTTTTCATTCTGCTATTTTGCACCAAGCATTACTGGGCAATTATCCCATGTCGATTCGCTGGTTAGCGCATCGTTATTTACTGCGTCAAAGTGTTAGCTTTTATCAAAATGAATTTGCAGGAAGAATAGCCACTAAAGTATTACAAACCTCTTTAGCTGTTCGCGAAACCGTTACAAAGCTACTCGATGTATTAATGTACATAGTGGTTTACTTTGGCTCTATGGTATTTTTAGTGGCCGAAGCTGATTGGCGGTTAATGATTCCGCTACTGGTTTGGTTAGTTTTATACATTTTCGTGCAGCTTTACTTTGTACCGCGTCTTAAAAAAATTGCCAGCTCACAAGCAGATGCTCGCTCAGAAATGACCGGTCGAATTGTTGATAGTTACACTAATATTTCTACAATTAAGCTGTTTTCGTATACCCAACGTGAAGAGCAATACGCAAAACAAAGCATGGATGTATTTTTGCAGCCTGTGTACAAACAAATGCGCTTAGTCACCAGCTTAAACTTTGTTATTCAAACCCTAAATTATCTATTAGTGTTCTCTGTTGCTGCCGTATCACTTTACCTATGGTCACTTAGCGCAATTAGCGCAGGTGCTATTGCGGTAGCCGTTAGCTTAGCACTCAGATTAAACGGCATGGCACAGTGGATCATGTGGGAAATAAGCAGCTTATTCGAAAACATCGGCACCGTAGCCGATGGCATGAAAACACTGTCAAACCCTATTGAAGTTGCCGATAAACCAAACGCCGATACGCTTAACGTAAGCCAAGGTGCTATTGAGTTTAACAACGTACACTTTAACTACGGAAAAGCTGCAAACGAAACTAATCGCAGCCCTGTAATGAACGGTTTAAACTTAAATATTAAACCTGGCGAAAAAATAGGTTTAGTCGGTCGCTCTGGTGCAGGTAAGTCAACACTTGTTAACTTACTACTGCGTTTTTACGATACCGACTCTGGCACAATAAAAATTGATGGTCAAAACATCACAGATGTAAGCCAAGAAAGCCTACGCCGTTATATAGCGATGGTTACACAAGATACGTCCCTGCTACATCGCTCAGTAAAAGACAACATTTTGTACGGTCGCCCTGATGCAACGCAAGCTGAGATGATAACCGCTACTAAACAAGCTAAAGCACTTGAGTTTATAAATGACTTAGTAGATAGCAAAGGTAACAAAGGCTTTGACGCACAAGTAGGCGAACGCGGCGTTACTCTTTCGGGCGGTCAGCGCCAGCGTATTGCTATTGCACGTGTGCTACTTAAAAATGCACCCATACTTATACTCGACGAAGCCACCAGCGCACTCGACTCAGAAGTAGAGGCAGCAATTCAGGCAAGCCTTGATGATTTAATGACAGGCAAAACAGTCATCGCGATAGCGCATAGGCTCTCAACCATTGCACAAATGGATAGATTAATTGTACTTGATGATGGCGGCGTAGTTGAGCAAGGCACTCATGAAGAACTAATCGCTAAAGGTGGAATTTACGCAGCTCTATGGACACATCAAACAGGTGGGTTTATAGGCGTCGATTAGCCATTAATATTGCCTTACTGTAGACGTGGTTTATATTCTGCTGCTACCTAAACAAAAAAGCGAAGATGCCTTAAAGGCTCTTCGCTTTTTTGTTTAAAGTTATAAATAGAGTTTATAACTTTTTTAATAAATTAAGAGATTAGTCTTAACCCTATCATTATCAGCATAACCACATTAGCAAGCACCCCTATTAAAAAGAAGTAACTACGTGGGCTTGGGTTTTTCTCTGTTGCGATAGCATAGTACAGCACCATATGGATTAAGCGCGCAATTAAGTACACCCAAACACACATTGCAAAAATAGGGCTCTGTAAATTAATTACAAACGCAAATAAAACAGTACCTATAAATAACGCGCTGTTTTCAAGCGTATTATGAAACGTACGATGCGCTCTAAATATAAAACTGTCGTGCGATAAATCATCGCTAATTTTACCTGGTACAGCATTAGGCTCTTTAGCTTTGCTAAACGTAGCGACCGCCCACTGTACAAGCAACATAATTAAATAGAGGTAAAATGCCAAATAGGCCGAAAGTGCAACTTCTGTCATTGTTAAGTTCCCTGTTTTGTTTTTTAACTTAGTTAGGGGAGCAATATCAAAGCCAAAGTTAATGCTTTGATATTTAGAGGATTAATTTTTTAAGCCCAATCACATATGTAAGTAACTCACAGCGTTGTATAAAATTTACTTGTTATGATTTTAAAAACCACATCAAAACTGAGCTATATACAGTTGGGTTTACTCCGATCTAAAAAGCTTAAATTCTTCAAACGAAGCATCCCATAATACAACTTGGTTACGACACAAAGACTTAGCTTCATAAAGAGCTAAATCAGCCTGTTCAATTAACTCAGAAGGAGTTCTGGCTTTAAATTTGATTGAGGTAACCCCAAAACTACACGTAACAGGAATCTCATCAAAGATTGCTTCTTCTACTTTAATTCGAATTGCCTCAGCAATCCGAATTGCTTGCTCTTGAGTTGTATTGGGTAAAATAATACAAAACTCTTCGCCACCAAAACGAGCAACACGATCACTTTTACGTATATTGGCTTGTAACAGCTCAGCCACGCCACAAAGTACAGTGTCGCCAATGCTATGCCCATAAGTATCATTAACACTTTTAAAATGATCGATATCGACCATTAAAATACAATATTCTTCAATCTGAGGTAAATTCAAAAAGTCACGATTCATAACCTCAAATAAAATGCGACGGTTATAACAATTGGTCAAAGGATCTCTTGCAGCCAAATAGTCCAACTCTTCATTACGTTTTTTAGAAGCAATAAAACTTCTATAAACCAGTAAAACAATAGCTAAACAAGCAGCTAATAAAAATGCGAGCGCAATACTCGCATATTTGTTTTTTGCAAGCTCTAGCTCTGATATAACCCTAGCTTGGTCAGATATTTCAATTTCATTGTTTTTCTTTTCAAGCTCAAGTTGATGGAGTTTTTCTTTTTCTCTCAAGGTCTCCAGCTCTGTTTCCATCTTGTGAGAATGCAAATGTGCTTTTTCAAGAGCAAGCTTATTTTCGTCTCTTTCGTTTTGAAGAATTTCGGTCAGGGCTATTTCTTCTTCCGCGTAACGAAGTGACTCGTCTATGCGCCCACGCAGCTTTTCGGCTATTCGAATTTCACGATAAGCGTATAGCATATGTAACTTATCATCTAACTGCGTTGATAAAGCGAGTGATCTTTTAAGTAAGATAATCGCCTCATTTGTATCAATTCCAATTAAAATCGCGGCTAGCGCTGTTAGCGACTTTATTTCATAAAGTTTATTACCCGTTACTCTCGCGACCGATAATGACTCTTTATAATACTCAATAGCCTTATTTTTATCCCCATGAGCGCGATAAATATTAGCAATAATCCGCGACGTTATGGAAATGTAAGACTTAAGGTTTTCAGCTTTATAAGTTACGTAAGCTTTTTGTGCAAATTTCATCGCCGAATCTAAGTCGCCAGATTCATAGTTAATAACAGCCATCTCTCTCAAAGCCGTTGCCAGCGTTTTTTCCTCAACCATACCTTCTGGTAAATCAATGGTTATTTGATAAAAAAGCTCGGCCTGGTCAAATTGCTTTAATCGCGTATATAGCAGTCCCATTTGGTTCGATGTTTTAGCAATCCCAAGCACGTTATTTACTTTTTTATAATATAAATATGCCTTATTTACATGCTCGAGTGATTTTTCGTAAAGGTTAATATGACGATAAATAATACCCGCACCTAATAATGCTTTAGCCAAGCCAACAGGATCGTCAATTTTTTTATGTATGTCTAATGCGCGAGTGGAGTAATCAAGGGCTAAAACTAAATTATCTAAATAGCGCTGCGCTTCTGCTAGTGTATTTAATGTGCGCGCCATCAACTTTAAATCACCTAAATTGGTGTATATCCCTAAAGCTTTGGTATAAAAATAAGCCGTTTGCTCTCTATTTTTAAGCCGTTTGTACGACTGAGCTAATTTTTTATATGTTTCACCTAACTTTTTTTGTACAGATTCATCCTCATCAACGAGATACTTTAAAGCAGATGAGTATTGTGCGTTTGCATCAATATATTTTTTTTGGTCATAAAACGAATCCCCTTTAGTAAGAAGTACTTGCGCTATAAAAAACTCATCGCCATACACAAGTGTTGTAGGTAACAAAGTTTCAATGCTTGAAGCAAGTTCGTCATATCGTTTTTCATCTAATAATATTTTTATATAATTAATAGAGGCTTTTATTTGGTTATTAGCATCATTTAACTTGCTGTAATAAACAGAGGATTGTGAATAGTGATGAAGCGATTCATTAATATTATTATTTTTTTTATTCGCTTTACCTAACAAGTTATGCAACTTTGCACTGAGTAATGTGTCATCGGCACTCTGCGCTTGTGACAACAATTCCTTACTAAGTTCGATACTTGTTATGACGTCAGTATCCATAAGTAATTCGGCTCTTTTTAGTAGCCCTTCGCTGGATTCGTTGATCAAACTGTATGAGGTGGTTTCTTGCGCGTAAGCGCTGCTTAAGCTAATAAACAAAGCACAAAGCAAAGCTTTTACTAAAAATTTAGAATTATAAATTCGATTTACGAATAAACAGTGTACTTGCGAAATTAAGTCCATCTTTCGCGTGTGATACGAGTGAGTGTAAAATTCCATATTTACCATTCTAGTGATTTGTTATTAATTTAATGCAAAAATTCTGGCGATAAAATATACACATAAAGACTGCAGGTCAAGTTTCGCTGCAATATGAGTAATTGCTAATTTATGATTTTAGCATAATTATGCATATCGCAACTTAATTCTTTTTTTAGCTTAATCGTGCGCTGTAAGTTATTAGATGAGAAAACCTAGCTTCTCAGTTTAAGGGTAACCAATACAACACCGTGGTCGGTAGTTAAATCATCACGTTCGTACTCAGGGTTTATTAAGTGCCTATCGTAAGTGTTATAATTACTGACTTCAAAAAAGCTGTCATCGTAACTAGCGTCAAACTCACACGACAATAAAATGTAATCAAGCACAGAGCTGCTTGCGCCGTAGTAATGTGTTGGCGGCCTTAACAGTGCTGGTTTTGCTATGTTTATATTTTTTACTTGGCTTTTATCCGCTGAATCAGCAATCTCGCTGTTACCACTATCACAATCGCTTTGTACATCGTTTGTTATTGCTTCATCGCTAGAAACCTCATCAATACTTAGCTGCGACTTAATAAACAGATCCCATGAATCATTTAAACAATATTTAGCAAGGTAGGTTTTAGCGTCAAACGCAGGAGCAAAGCGTAATGTATTTGTGAGTAAATGGCTTAATACGCCATCCGCAAGTTCATTATTAAAGTCCCCCATTAATAGCATGGGTTGCTGCGTAGCTTCACGGCGAGTAATCATTTGTATCATTAGTAATGTGGCTTCACTGCCACGCTGAATAGTTGAGCCCCACCCGCCCGCTACATTCGCTTTTAAAATCTCAATTATGTTTTGCTCAGGTGCAAGCTCTTTATTGTGTTCATCAACTTCAATCATTGGGCGCTTAGATTTAAAGTGCACCACATAACAATCAGTATTACCTATATGCGGCAGCGTTATAGTTGCTCTTAGTACTTTGCGACTAAAGGTAAACTCACTATTAAGGCCAAGCGAACTCGCAAGCTCACTATCGTGTTCAACCGCTGCTACTTCAACTATGGGATATTTAGAGGCAATCGCTACAACGGGGCGTCTATAAATAAAATCATCAATTACCTCTGGCGTATCAACTACTGCAAAGTAGTTATAGCCTTGATCAGCAACTAGCTCTTTTAACGAATCAATACTAAACACTTCCTGAAAACCAATTACATCAGGCGCATGCTGCGTTAAGTAATCAACAATCCAACGCTGCTTTTTAGCCCACTGCTGCGCGGTATAAATTTTCTCAAACTCATAGAATGCATTGGGTGGCTCAAGGTAATTAAACAGGTTAAATGTGGCTATTTTTAGTTGGGTGTTTTTAACGAAATGAGCAACGTTGCTTTCTGTGCTTGTGTTTATTTGATTAGTTAATTGAACTAATCGTTGTATTTTAAATTCAATTTTTTGGATAAAATTAGCCTAACTAAAATGTAAGGTATGTAGACTATACCTGTTAATTTACTATTTTTGATAATGTGTAAAGCACTGTTGAATCAACCCTATATTTAGTAGGAATATCATAAACTTAAAAGATAATATATTACACAATTAAGTAATTCACAAAAATACTAACCCTGACAACAACTTGCCAATTCAAACCTTAGCATTTTTATGTTTTCCCTCAATTGAATAGACCAATCGGCTAGTTCTNCAGCCTCTAAACTATCCTCTAAAGGCTTTGGAGCTGAACCAGATTCAAAAAGAAGTTGCAACTTTATGGAAGAACCTCGTAGCTTATATGTCCAGTCATTTATATCTTCATTTTTTGGATTTTGTAAAAGTATATTAAGAATCTCGATAGATGCTTTGTGTTTTTCAGCCAAACGCCACTTATCTAGTTCGCGTTTACCTGTTAACTTATGGGTTAGATAAGCAATAAAAATACTTGAAAAAGCTGTAAGAATTGTTCCAAAAATACCACCAGCCAAAAATGCCGTTAAAAAAGTTGGTTGTTCCATGAATACTTCCTTTAATTAAAAAACAAACCTTTAGTTTGAATAAAATTTCTTAACTCCGACTCTCGGCTAAGCCCGAAGCTTTCTTCGACATTTTTAGCATGATTTATTTTACCAAATAACTCCTGAATCATACCAAATACTGAAGTGAATTTTCTATGTCGCATATGTTCAACAAGTCCATACTTTTTAAGTCCATAAATATGACAATCTATATCATTCTTATATCTTTTAGACAATTTTAAAGTTTCTCCTCCAACATTTATTCCAAGCACAAATTTTGGAGTGCTTGACGAAATAAATTTTATTTTATCTCTATTCAGCTCGAAGTTGTGATACTTTAGAATCTTAACTACTGATAATTTCAAATCCAAAAATTCTTGTCTACTCAAATCATTGAATGATGAAAATGTTATATCGTCAGCATATCTTGAATAAATTAAATTATTTTTATGCGCTAATCTTTGTAATTTACAATCAACATCAAAGAAGACTAAATTTGAGAGACTTGGGCTTGTTGGTGCTCCCTGAGGTAATACTCCAAAATTATCATTTTCCGAATTTGGATGCGTACACAATCGAGCCATTGCATAAGATGAGGAACCACTATATTTTAATTTTATCAATGACTTGTAAACTAATAACTCGTTGATGTTGCCAAAGAAGTCTGATATATCGAATTTAACTAAAGATTTTGCCCCTAAATGCTCACTTGCACATTTTACTATAGAAGCTCCTTTATGATATGAAAAACATCTCCAATGAACGGGGATTTTAGATAGGACTTGTTGATTTATGGTTCTTTGAACCAATTTTAATCTTTGATTCGGTTCTTTTATTTCCCTATTCCCTAAATTTTTCCTAATGAAAAAAATTTTATAAGGGTTTTCTTTCCTTGTCATTATGTCGTGTAGAAAAAAATAATCCACGCCCGTCAAATGGCTAATATGGTTCAATCCATGAATATAAGTACGATTATTGAACCTTTGACTATTCGATTCTGAAATAATATTTTCGAGGAAAGTTAAGTCTATATTTTTACTTAGTCCGGTGGCTATATAAGAGTGAGTAGAGTTAATCGTCATGATAATACCTATAGTTTTATCTTTTAATCTTTAGACTTTACGACGACGAAGTCATCGCACTAGGAGTAAAGTCGTTTAAAACTGACATATGTTTATCTAATTCAAAATATTTAAAGATATTAAATATTTGAAAGTAAAACTTCCCACATAAAGTCCGAAACATCTCGAAAGATGCCAAGCCGAAATACGGCAAGAACACTAAAATCAAGTACAATTAACACTACTCATCGATTAGGGTAATAAAAACTTTCATTAATATCAATACCTTTGTTACTTATGCATAACGCACTATATTCGTTCTTTGTACGATTTGTAATTGATACGTTGTTACCTTGAACTTTTAAAATATCCAAACCAACACAGATCTTGATGTACTGTTTTAAGTGTACTTTTTCTATTTTTGTTAACTTAATTAAGTTAGCTAAGGTAGTGATTTCAAGACTAATCATTATTTTAAGTAAGCTTCTAAGAGCCTGTTTCATATTTTTAGTGTTTTTAGATGATGATAACTCTACTATCAATGATCTTGGAACACCTCTACTAGGAAACAAAGCTTTCCACTGATTCGGTAGCATCAACAAATTTTCATCTTTTCCTTTATATATTTTAATATTTTTATGTAAGATAGAAGGCATGTTATTTGGTGCTGAGTGTTCAAAGAAAACTTTGACAAAAGAATCTTTAAAGCCTAACGGGTATAATTCGTTTTTGTTCGCATATCTTTTACATAGCTGAATGAATTTTGAACTATTTAGTGAGTCATAAAATGTAGGGCACTTATTTATTTTTATTATTTTGACTAAATTCTTATTTATGTTTTCAGATAAAAAAGTAATACCTTTATTTGTAGCCATATAACTTAAAATATATATTTTGATTACTCCACTAGATACCCAGCTTTTTATTGTTTTATGTTTATAGATAAAGTTAAAAAACTCTAATGTTCTCTTCCCACTTCCAATGACATCATCTACTAAAATTATAGCTTTCACTTTTTCTGCTCTCATGCAGGAAAGTGATGGAGTATTATAAGTTTTAGTCTTTTGATTGTGCTCTAAAACCACCGACTTACCATAACCTCGCCTTAATCTTGTTACTAAATTCGATGTTATCGCTTCACTACCTAAAGGTTCGTTTGGCATATTAAAAACCGGGTTCTTACTTTTATCAATAAGGTCAAAATAAGAAACTTCATCTTTATAAACTTCTCTAACTGGGATAATTGAAACTTTTTCTTCATCTTTTATGATTTTTTTAATCTCACTGGTAAGATCATCAATTACACTACTAGTCTCTATATAAATCAATTCATCAATCAAGTCCCTAGCATCAGTCCTATCTTCCGGATTAAATTGTTCTACCCAATTTTGGCATGAAGGTAAATTAGATTTTTTTATGCTACTCACCATACTTCTCACATCTAAATTTTGGCTATTTATTATAAAATGTATATAACTAGCTCTTTTAAACCTTTATATATTTTTCGTTTTTAAATAGTTTATCAGAGCTACTGATTTAACCACGATATTTAGAGAATTACCCATTACATACCCTAGGTCAATAGACAGTAAGAGATTTTATAATACTTTATATCCCTCAATAAATAGCATTAACGTGCTTAACCAGATAAAATTCGCGGCAATTAAATATGAGCAAAGTGAAGTTGTCATGAGTAGAAAGATTGAACTATTAGCCCCAGGCGGTGATGTTAACGCGGTAAAAGCCGCCATTGTAGCCGGTGCTAATGCGGTTTATTGTGGGTTAGATACCTTTAATGCACGTAACCGAGCGTCTAATCTTTCGTTTGATGAGCTTAACGGCGCACTTCGCTTAGCCCACGAATACGGCTGTGAGATTTTTTTAACGCTTAACGTGGTAATATTAGAGCACGAAATGGGTGCGCTATTTAAGCTGTTAAATCAGCTAGTAAATACAACTCTTGATGGCATAATTGTGCAAGATTTAGGATTGTTCAACATTGTTAAAAAACACTTTCCTACTTTGCATATTCACGCATCAACGCAGTTAACTACGCATAACGAATCGCAAGTTGAGTTTTTAGCGCGCATTGGCGCTACACGTGTAAATTTATCGCGCGAGCTTAACTTAACTGAAATTAAAATATTGACCGACGTAGCGCACAAATGCGACGTACTAACCGAAGTGTTTGTACATGGCGCATTATGTATTGCGTTTTCAGGGCAATGTTATTCAAGCTCAGTAAGTGTAGGTAACTCGGGTAATCGTGGTCGCTGCTCGCAAGCATGTCGTGATGAATATGAGCCAACGGCAATGGGTAACAAACACCCATTAAACTTAAAAGATAACTCAGCTTATTTTGACCTACCAGAGCTGGTAGCCGCAGGCGTTGATTCGTTAAAAGTAGAAGGCCGAATTAAAGGCGCTAACTACGTACATACGGTTATTGACAGCTGGCGCAAACAAATAGATACCTTTGTACAAACCGGTAACTTAATTGAAGACGACTCAAGCTTATATAAAGTGTTTAACCGTAACTTTACTAATAAGTTTTTAACCGGCGACATGACCAAAAATATGTTTACCGACAATCCGCGAGACCATAGCTTTGATCACGCTAACGAAAAAAACAACGCGATTTCGGTAGTGCAAATTTACGATGCGCAACAAGAGCTTTCTACCCAAAAAAGTGAAATTGATTCGTTAGTTAAAAAGAAAATTGAGTTTTTAGATATTTCAAAGCGCGAGCTTTCATTAGAATTTACAGGGCAATTAAATCAGCCATTCACTGTAAACATAATTATTGAAGATAAAAACGATATTACGCTTTCAAATAAAAACGCAAAAGAACCTCTACGCTTTGAAGTTCAATCGCAAATGCCTATACAAATAGCCGACAAATCAGTTGTTGATATTGCTGCCATTGATAAGCGCTTTAAAACGTTTAGTAATGCCAATTTTGAAATTAAAAATATGGATTACACAAACCTCGGCGACAACTTAAGCATTCCGTTTAAAGAGCTAGCGCGTATTAAAAAGCAAGTCGCTTTTTTATTAAACGAAGGGAAAGACGTTATAGCGCCAGTTGAATTACCTAAACTAGTGAATCACGAAAAAGCCGAAAATATAACTACACTTTCTATTTTAATATCGGACATAAAAGACGCTCACTTATGTAATTTAACAGCTGGTGACGTTTACTTTAAATTACCTGAGAGCTTTAGAACCGATAACGATAAATACATAAATGTATTTTTAGAACACCCGCAGTTAATTCCGTGGTTTCCAGCTGTACTAATTGGTAAAGATTTTGAAGAAGCTGTACGTTTACTCGAGGTTGTAAAACCTAAACTTATTATTAGTAATAACACAGGCGTAGCATACAAAGCAGTGCAAATGGGTATTGACTGGATTGCAGGCCCGTTATTAAACACCACAAACTCTTATGCATTATTAACGCTACAAGAGGATTTAAATGCTAAAGGCGCGTTTATTTCAAACGAGATTAACAAACAGCAAATGCGTAGTATTAAACGCCCTAACGACTTTAAAATGATGTACAGCATTTATCATCCAATACTAATGATGACCAGCCGTCAGTGTTTTTTCCAGCAAACCGTAGGCTGTAAAAAACCACGTATTGACGCAAGCTGTATGCTGAGCTGTAAAAAAGAAACAACCGTTACCAATGTTAAAGGCATTAGCTTTGCCATTGATAAACAAAAAGGCGGCTACCCGAGCATTTATAACCATGAGCAATTTTTAAATATGGATATTGTGACCGATTACGCTGACAAGTTTGACGAGTTTATGATTGATTTAACCGACATTGGCTCAGGCGATAAAGAAAAGCTAGATAAAGCCGTGTTACTTGCACACTTCCAAGATTTAATTAGTGGGCAAACACACGCGGCCGATCAGTTAAATCACATGGTAAAAGTAAAAACACGTCAGCAATATGTTGAAGGCTTAAATAGCTAAGGTAAGTAAACATGACATTGCCATTATTATATTCATTACAACACTGCCCATACGCAATGCGTGCACGAATGGGTATTTTAATGGCAGAGCAACACGTGCTCCTACGCGCTATAAAAACTAAAAACAAACCACCGCATCTTTTGAAAATATCACCAAAAGGCACGGTGCCTGTTTTATTACTGCCGAATAATCAAGTAATAGATGAAAGCCTAGACATTATGCTCTGGGCATTAGAGCAAAATGACCCACATAATTTACTGCATACTCAAAACCCATTAGCACTTGAGCGCATGCTTGAATTAATTAAGTTGAACGACATACAATTTAAACCCGTACTTGAAAAGTACAAGTTTTACGCTCGCACAAAAGACATGGCACAAATTTACTACCAAAAAGCCTGCGAAGAGTTTATTAAGCAATTCGAAGCAAAACTAACCACGCATAAATACTTAATGGGCAATGAAAAAAGCCTAGCCGATTATGCCCTGCTACCGTTTATTAGACAGTTTGCCCGTGTAGATAAACACTGGTACTTGCAAAGTGAATACACGCATGTGCGCGCCTGGTTAAACGAGTTTTTACACGCCCCCATGTTTACCAAAGTTATGACCAAATTTGATTTGTATATGGACTGTGGCGAAGAGTTTTTATACGGCGTTAAAAAGCCTTAACTTAGCCCCGATCTTATAATAAATTACCTTGCCATTATTAGCTGTAAAACCAAGCATTGAATTATTCTCATCATCGAATTTAAGCCCTTTATTTACGCTATACTGCCCTCCCCATTATTAACAAACGCTATGCATTATGAACTACTCAAACTTTGGCACTAAATTTACACAACCCAACGGCATTACTCAGTTAATGGAAGATTTAGGCGGTGCTAAAAACAGCAACAATCCTAATATTGTTATGCTGGGTGGCGGTAATCCCGCATTAGTACCACAAGTAAATGAAGTTTTTTTAAGTGAATTACAAAAACTCGTTGCCAGTAATAAGGTATCGCAAGTATTTGGCCTTTACGACGGCCCAACGGGTAACGACGAGTTTAGGGCTGCATTAGCAGGCCAGCTAAGTAAAGAGTATGCATGGGATATTAGCGCCGATAACATAGCACTTGGTAATGGCAGCCAAGCTAACTTTTTTGTGTTGTTT
>NZ_AUTN01000149.1:0-67042 GCF_000497955.1 Pseudoalteromonas sp. TAE56 | reverse complement strand
CCAGCCCCTAAACATACAATAATTGCATCTTCAATTGACTTACCTTGTACTTCTAACGCATTTAACATGCCCGCAGCCGTTACAATCGCAGTTCCGTGTTGATCATCATGAAAAACAGGAATGCTACAACGCTCTATTAATGCTTTTTCAATTTCAAAACACTCTGGTGCTTTAATATCTTCAAGGTTAATACCACCGAATGTATCGGCAATATTGGCAACCGTATTAATAAAGTCTTCTGTCGTACGGTGCTTAACTTCAATATCAATTGAATCAAGGCCAGCGAAACGTTTGAACAATAACGCTTTACCTTCCATTACAGGTTTAGACGCTAAAGGGCCTAAATTACCAAGTCCGAGAATTGCAGTACCATTAGTGATAACCGCAACCATATTACCTTTACCGGTATATTTATATGCATTTGCAGGATCTGCAGCAATTTCACGTACAGGTTCGGCAACGCCAGGGCTATAAGCTAGGGCTAAGTCTTGAACTGTTTCAGCAGGCTTTGTTAGCTCAATGCTAATTTTACCAGGTACGGGGTGTGAGTGATAATGTAGTGCTTGTTCACGAAAGTCAGACATAACGCGATGGTATCCTGCAATTTAAGTTAAAGTGAGAGGTGGAGTCTTGGGGTACGATACCCTTATTATTTTTAAATTCCAAGCAATATCAGGTCTATCCTGTTATATGCTATATCCTTTAATTTTAAGAGGTTTTTCAGTAACTTTGCTGGATTATATAAACATTTAATAAATAAAAATTCACCTAAAAAGTAAGTTTTAAGGTGCTTTTATGCCTAGTGAAATATTAAAAAAATGTATGTATAAAGTATCACCATAAACTTAAATAACAGCCTACTACTCTACTTTAAAAACAGATAAGCCCACGTTAGCTACTTTTATCAACCTAGTTAAAAATTGTACTATTTAAAATATAGAGAATATCTATCGATTTGTCTGTAAAGGTTTATGCATACTCAGAATAAGAATAGGAAATAGTTATGCAAAGAGGGTTATATCCAAAGTTAGCTAAATAAGGTAATAAATGGCGAATTTTAGGCACAAAAAAAGCACCCTAAGGTGCTTTTTTTAACTAAACAGCAATAATTACTTCTTGCTGCTAAGTGCACCGAAGCGCTTGTTGAAGCGATCAACACGGCCGCCAGTGTCTAAAATCTTTTGCTTACCAGTGTAAAACGGGTGACACGCAGAACATACGTCTAAGTGAATGTCTTTACAAAGAGTTGAGCTAGTTTCGAATTTGTTTCCGCATGAACATGTTGCAGAAATTACTTCGTACTTAGGGTGAATACCTTCTTTCATAGGAACCTCTAGTTAAGGCCGCATCGCTCTCCAAACCCGAAGTCTGGCACCATACGTCGTTAAAACAAATTTGTTGGTGGCGGATTTTATCCAACAACGTTCCCCTACACAAGTATTTATTTATGTTTTAGCCAAAAAAGTGAACAATCTCTGCCTCAAGCACTATTGCTAGTAGGTTTTTTACGGTAATTTTAGTACATTACAGCATTAATTTTACGGGTTGAGTTGTTATGAGTTTTGTTGAAGTTGCTATTAAAGTCCCGCTCCCACGCACCTTTGATTATAAAATAGAAGAACAGCTCAGCGGCCTCTCAACGCCTTTACTACCCGGTATGCGCGTTATGGTACCTTTTGGTAACCAAAAAAAAGTGGCTGTTGTTCTGGGTATTAAAAGCAGTACCGACGTCCCTTTAGATAAAATTAAGAATATTATAGAGGTAATAGACGACGCCCCTATTTTAAGTACTCAGCACCTAGATCTCCTTAGCTTTACCGCGCGCTATTATTGCTATCCTTTAGGCGAAACTATTCATATAGCGCTACCCGCTGTACTTCGCCAAGGTGAATCACCTGATAAAACCAGTATTAATATGGTTGCTTTAACTGAAAAAGGCGCAAAAGTACCGTCATTAAAAGCTAAAACACAGCTCAACTTATTAAAACAGTTATCGCAATCAGGTAAGTCATCGTTAACTGAGTTAAAGGCACTGGGCTTTAGTAAAAAAACAATAGATAGCCTAATAGATAAAGAGCTTATTACGCAAACAATTGAACACGATAACCAATGGCAAAGCGTTGTACCAACTGTCGGTAGCAAACCTATACTTAATAAAGAACAAGCGGTTGCCTGTACAGCAATAAATCAAAGTACTGGATTTAGCAGCTTTTTATTAGAAGGCGTCACTGGCAGTGGTAAAACAGAAGTGTATTTACAGTGCCTAGAAGAAGTATTAAAACGTGGTGAGCAAGCATTAGTATTAGTGCCAGAAATAGGTTTAACGCCACAAACTGTAAACCGTTTTCGTCGCCGCTTTCCTGATACACCCATTATGCTTTGGCACTCAGCACTTACCGATAACGAACGCTTACAAACATGGCGCTTTTGCGAAAAAGGCAGTTGTGCGATAGTTATTGGGACGCGTTCGAGTATTTTTCTGCCATTTTTAAAACTAGGTATGATTGTTGTTGATGAAGAGCACGACTCGTCATTTAAACAACAAGATACCCTTCGTTACCATGCCCGTGATTTAGCCGCTTACAGAGCTTTTCAGCATAAAATCCCGCTTATATTAGGCAGCGCTACACCCGCTCTTGAAACACTTCACAAGGCAATTAATAACAAATACCAGCTATTAAGCTTAACTGAGCGTGCACAAACAGCGACCGACAACCAATTTAAGTTACTCGATATGAAAGGCCAACCCGACCAAGCGGGTATTGCCCACGCAAGCCTTGCTACTATGCGCCAGCATTTAAATCGCGGTAAACAGGTTATGGTATTTTTAAATCGCCGAGGTTTCTCGCCAACCCTAATTTGTCATGAGTGCGGTTGGTTGAGCGAATGTAAACGCTGTAGTACCAGCGCTACATTTCATAAAGCGATTGGACAAATGATCTGTCATCACTGTGGCGAGCAGTACCCTGTCCCTCACCAATGTCCTGATTGCGGGAGCACACAAATATTCCCTAACGGTAAAGGCACAGAGCAAATTGAAGAGTTTTTATCTACCGAATTTCCTGATACACCTGTTACTCGTATAGATCGCGATTCAACTCGTCGTAAAGGTAGCCTTGAAAAAGCACTTGATGAAATCAACCTAGGAGGCGCACGCATTTTAGTGGGAACACAAATGCTTGCCAAAGGCCATCACTTTGCAGATGTAAGCCTTGTTATAATTTTAGATGTAGATAGCGGCTTATACTCATGCGACTTCAGAGCGACAGAACACTTAGCGCAATTAGTCACCCAAGTAGCGGGGCGTGCTGGACGTTCAGGAGAGCCTGGTCAAGTGTTATTACAAACACACTTTCCAGAACACCCTCTTTTACAAGACTTAGTTAATAATGGTTACCAAGACTTTGCCCGCTTTGCACTGAGTGAGCGCGATGATGCTGACTTACCGCCCATTACAAATATGGCCATTGTGCGTGCACAAGGGCATAGTATTAAACTAGTCGTCGATTTTTTGACGGATTTGGTTCCTGTGAATGGGGTATCTGGTATACAATTGCTCGGTCCGATCCCTGCCCCACTTGAAAGAGTCGCAGGTATGTATCGTTTTCAATTGCATATTCAAGCGCAAGATCGCCGCATATTACATCAGTACCTTGCGCAAATGGTTGATTATTTAAGTACCAGTAAACTTGCACAAAAAGTACGCTGGAGCTTAGACGTAGACCCTATAGACATGATTTAGGTTAAGGCCAAAATAACACCATGGCACAGCACGATTATATTAATAAAAAGCCTGCAGGCAGAAACAGTAAAAAAAATGCACCCGCTAAAAAACCATTTCCTATTCTTTTAGCCGTTATAGCCATTTTACTCGTAGGTGGTTTTGCCTACACACTATGGTTTATTAAAAGTAATGCCGATCCAAAACTTGTCGAAAAACAAGCAAACCCATCTGCGCCCGCAAAAGTGGAAGTTGTTATTCCACGTACACCGGAATTTATTAAAGAAATTAGAAACCACGAGATTCAAGTTGAAGTAAAAGAACTTGAGCAAAAAGGTCCTTATGTTATGCAGTGCGGTTCTTTCAGAACTCATGCACAAGCTGAATCGTTAAAAGCTAAAATCGCATTTGCAGGGCTCATTTCTGAGATAAAACAGGCTGAAGGCAGCAATGGTACTTGGTATAAAGTACGTTTAGGTCCTTATAAAACCAAACGCCAAGCCGAAAGCGATAAAAACAAACTTAAACGTGTAAAAATAGTCGGCTGCGGAATTTGGGGCTGGACTTGAAAATAAACCATTCACCCATATAACCTCATCATAATCGTTTTTTACGAGTTGCCTCTGCAGCTCGATGATGAGGAATAACATGACTACTATCGTAAGTGTTCGCCGCGGCGACAAAGTTGTAATTGGCGGCGATGGCCAAGTTTCACTTGGTAACACCGTAATGAAGGGCAACGCCCGCAAAGTTCGACGTCTTTATAATGGCAAAGTAATCGCTGGTTTTGCCGGCGGTACTGCTGATGCCTTCACTCTTTTCGAACGTTTTGAAAGCAAATTAGAAATGCACCAAGGTAACCTAACTAAAGCCGCAGTGGAAATGGCTAAAGATTGGCGAAGTGACCGTGCACTTCGAAAACTCGAAGCGCTGCTCGCCGTAGCAGACGAAACAGCCTCTTTAATTATTACCGGTAATGGCGATGTAGTTCAGCCAGAAAACGATTTAATTGCAATTGGTAGTGGTGGTAACTTTGCGCAATCAGCTGCAACTGCCCTTTTAGAAAATACAGATTTAAGCGCTCGTGAAATAGTAGAGAAAAGCTTAACTATTGCAGGCAACATCTGCGTATTTACTAATAACTTCCAAACAATCGAAGAATTATAATAGGAACTATTATGTCTGATATGACCCCAAGAGAAATTGTTCACGAGCTAGATCAGCACATTATAGGTCAGGCTAAAGCTAAAAAAGCGGTTGCTATTGCACTTCGTAACCGCTGGCGCCGCATGCAATTAAATGAAGATTTACGCAGCGAAGTAACACCAAAAAATATATTAATGATTGGTCCGACAGGTGTAGGTAAAACAGAAATTGCCCGCCGTTTAGCAAAACTTGCTAACGCACCATTCATTAAAGTAGAAGCGACTAAATTCACTGAAGTTGGTTATGTTGGTAAAGAAGTAGATACGATCATACGTGACCTCGTTGATGTTTCAATTAAAATGACTCGCGAACAGCAAACTAAAAAGTTTAAACATCGCGCCGAAGAAGCAGCAGAAGAGCGTATCTTAGATGCACTTTTACCACCTGTTAAAGATCAATATGGCGAAAGCCAACGCGACGATACTTCATCTACTCGCCAAACATTTCGCAAAAAATTACGTGAAGGTCAGCTAGATGATAAAGAAATCGAGATTGAATTAGCGCAAGCTCAATCAAACGTAGAAATTATGGCGCCTCCTGGTATGGAAGATATGACCAACCAGTTACAAAGCATGTTTCAAAACATGGGCGGCGATAAACGTACTAAACGTAAGTTAAAAATTAAAGAAGCCTTCAAACTATTAACAGAAGAAGAAGCCGCTAAATTAGTAAACCCTGAAGAGCTAAAAGAACAAGCTATTTTTGCAGTAGAGCAAAACGGTATTGTGTTTATAGATGAAATAGACAAAATTTGTAAGCGTGGTGATTCTTCAGGCCCAGATGTTAGCCGAGAAGGTGTTCAACGCGATTTACTACCTCTAATTGAAGGCTCAACGGTAAACACTAAGCACGGCATGGTTAAAACTGACCATATGTTATTTATTGCCTCAGGTGCGTTCCAAATGTCTAAACCATCAGACATGATACCTGAGCTACAAGGTCGCTTACCGATTCGAGTAGAACTTGAAGCACTTACTGCCGATGACTTTAAGCGTATCCTTACAGAGCCGCATGCATCGCTTACTGAGCAACAACGAGAGCTCCTTAAAACTGAGCAAGTAACGATTGAGTTTAGTGATGATGCAATTGAGCGCATTGCTAAGGCAGCGTGGCAAGTTAACGAAAAAACCGAAAACATCGGTGCTCGTCGCTTGCATACTGTGATGGAAAGATTGATGGAAGAAATTTCATACGATGCTTCTGAAAAGGCAGGTTCATCACTTGTCATTGACGCCGCTTACGTTGAAAAACATCTAGGTGCACTTGTTGAAGATGAAGACTTAAGCCGCTTCATTCTATAAAACGAATATAAACGTTATACTAAAAGCCTCCAGATTGGGGGCTTTTTAATGGGATATATAAAATGAAACACGTAATAAAAGTGCATTATCATAGTGTAAGTAAAAACCTAGATGTTTATTTTGATGATGATAGCCAAGCAGTCTTTAGCTGTGAATTCTTACGCGTTCACTCCCCCTCAGCTGAAGTGCAAGGTCATGGCTCTGGCCCTATGAAACTGGTTTTAAATAAGCAATCCGTAGGTATAAAAAATATAGTACCTGTTGGGCATTATGCACTGCGGTTAGATTTCGATGATGGTCATAACAGTGGGTTATTCAGCTGGAGTTATTTTGAAAAACTACAAGCGCAGCAACAAACATTGAGCAATGAATATTTGGCACGCGTAGCCGAGCACAAACAAAACAAAAACAGTGTACCAATAAAGTTTATTCCTTAAACCTTATAGGTAATTTAGGTGGGTATTTTAGATTAGTTAACCTAAACCCTGGTTAAGATATTTACTATCCAGGGTTCAAGTTAGTTACACTTTAAACTTATCAATAGCGCTAAATAACACTCTAGCTTGCTCAGATACTTCTTCGCTAGTTTGGGCGTTTTTAGCAGCATGTTCAGTTGCATCTTGCGCAATGTCGCGAATTCTGACTACATTTTTATTAACCTCTGATGCCACTTGGCTTTGCTCGTCAATAGCAACCGCTATTTGAGAGCTCATTTCCATTATTGTTTGCACATCTTCAGTAATTGCGCCTAATAACTCACCGGCTTTAATTGCTTGCGAGGCACTTTCATCGCCTTGAGAACGACATTTGTGCATAATACTTACCACTTCTTGGGTACGCTGCTGTAAAGTACTTATAATACTCTCAATCTCACTTGTAGACTCTTGAGTGCGTTTTGCTAATGAACGAACCTCATCTGCAACAACAGCAAATCCACGACCATACTCACCAGCACGAGCTGCTTCGATTGCCGCATTAAGTGCAAGTAAATTTGTTTGATCTGCAATACCCCGGATTACATCAAGCACTGAACCAATTGTTTCGCCATCTTTTTCAAGTTGAGATACTACATTTGATGCATTCCCTAACGAATCAGATAGAGCCCTGATGTGCTTAACGGTAGAGTCTACTTCACTACGCCCTTGTTGAGCACTTAGGTTTGTTGATTCGGCTTTTTTTGCGGCCGCTTCAGTATTATGTGAAATATCTTGAATCGTCGCCTGCATTTCAGTAGCTGCAGTTGCAACCATATCAGCCTCATGCAATTGCTCTTGCATACCAGAGCTTGTTGCCGCAGTACTTTCTGATAAATGTTCGGTTGCCACATTAAGCGTATTTAAAGCACCATTAACTTCGTTAATCAAGTTCTTAAAATCGCCTATTAAGCTATTAAAGTCGACCGTCATAGTGGTAATTTCGTCTTTACCTGTTTGCTCTATCATTACGCTCAAATCGTTATTACGACGAATATCATTAATAGTGTGATAGACCCGCTCTATAGGCACAATAATCGAGCGACTCGTGAAATAAACCAACACTAAAACAATAATGCCAGCAGTCACAAAAATAAGAATAGCTAAAAACTGTGCCTGTTCAACGCTTTTATCTACCTGTTGCTTAGTGCTTAATAGGATCTGCGCAACGATTGCATCACTTTGTTCAACACTTTTACGCATTTCTCCGAGTGCACCTGAATTTAAATCTAGCCCCAATTCAACCTGTGCCTCTACCAATGCCTGAAATTGAGTTTGGTAGGAGTTTAGAAAGCCATTTAATTCAGCAGTATACCCACTATCAAATTGAGCCTGAGAGATTTGCTGCTTTAAAGTATTAACCCCTTCATCAAATCGAGTTAAATACTTAAGGTCAAGACGTAGCATAAAATCTTTTTCAGCTCGTCTTAACTGCAATATTGAAGATAAAAGTTTGTAATCACCTTGCTCTTTGATCAAACTTTCAATCTCATGAACTGCACTTCTTAGTTCGCCATACAATCCATCCGTAGGATGTAACCCTATGCGTTTTTGTAGCACAACAACACTCATAAAATCATTGTTATAAGCACTTATTAAACTCTCTAGATTGCTTATTTTTTGGGTTTCGATACCCTGCTCTTGCATAATTAAGTTCAGCTTAGCAATTTTACTTTTAAGCTGATTATAATCTTGTTCAAATAAGTCTAATGCTTCTTTTTGTTTATAAAAAAGAAAGTTTTTTTCATGTTTACGCAGTTCTAATTCATGAATATTAAGCTCTTCAGCAAGCTGAATTGTTTTATTCAAGCTTAGCGTTGTTCTCGCTTCATAAATTATTACGCATAAAAGGACCACCATTGCTAAACCAACAACGACTGCGTTTAATTGTAAACGTCGTTTGATTGTTAAGTTTTGTAAAAAATTCATCGCTAACGCCTTTTTTTAATATGCATATTTATTATAGCTGATAGATACGAAGCGACTCATTAATTTAACTTTTTATTATTCTTTGTTATCCCTCGCTTTTTTATGTTTATCACTCTAAACCCACGCTGTCCCATAAACCTTTATGTAACGATTGTGTATTATTCCATTGTTTTTTTACCAACCAGTCAATTAAAGGCGCGGGATCGCTTGGGTAATTTATTTGCTTATTTTGTGGTGCGCTATTCCAATCATCAAGAGCTTGCGGGTTTAAATAGTTCATTACATGCGCCATACCCATAGCAAACAATGTTTGCGCATTTGCAGTCTGTTCAAATTGTCCGTTTAAAGGCTTTAATAGTAACTTTTTACCTAACTTAAGCGCTTCGCTGGCAAGCTCAAACCCAGCATTACCAATAACTCCACTCGTGTTTGCTAAGTCGTTTAAAAAACTCAAACGCGATGGGGAGCGTAAATGTATATGTCCAAAAGATTCATTGCGGGCATTTGGGTGATAGCAATAAAATTCTTTTTCGGGAAAGTCTTTTAAGTAATCAACAATGCTATCTAAGTTTTCAAAAGGTAAATATACCAATACCTTGTTCATCACCGCGACAGGGTTTTCATGGTTATGATGAGCAATAAACGGCGGGATTATATTATTTGCAAAAGGTTGCCAGTGCACGCCTAGGTAAGTAGACGCTGGTGCATAATGTTTAATTAGCGATTTTCTGAATATCCCTCGACCAAACATAGGTACGTTATCTGACAAAAATGCGGCTTGATGACTAATGCCAACAACAGGTATATCAGCTCTTTTTGCAGCCCACGCTGTAACGGGCTCAAAGTCATTAAGTACAAAATCGTACTGCTTTATGTCAAGCGATTTTATATCTCTCACCAGCTTACAAATTCGCATGTTTTTAAGTGTTTTTAAATTTTTTATTTGACCATTTTCAGTACTAAACGATAAGCCCCTATACGCTTTATAATCTAAGAATTCGTGCATATCAAAATAATCTTTATTTGCTCGTCCTGAAAACACATAATCAACATCAATACCGAGTTTATTAAAGCAGCTAGCCATAACCCTAGCTCGCGTTATATGACCATTACCGGTGCCCTGCACTCCATACAATATTTTCATACAGGTACCACGAGTGCTAACGCAAATAAACCACAAAAACTGCCAATAATCGCACCAATAACGATATCAGCTGGAAAGTGTACGCCTAATATCACACGAGAAATAGCCACACCAGCAGCCCAACTAAGTAGTAGCCATACATACTCAGGAAAAAAATGACTTAGTATAATTGCAACTAAAAACGCTGCAGCGCTGTGACCAGAGGGTAAACTAAATTTATCACTTGGTACTATATAGGCATTTTTTACTAAACAGTCGCATGGGCGGATCCGGGCAAATCTGTTTTTAGCTAATAAATAAATAGGTCTTTCTATAGCAAAACCAATCAATATCGCTACAGGTAATAATTGATGCTGCTCATTATTACTAAGCCACCACACTGCTAAACACACGAGTATGTAAAGCCCACCATCACCGCTTTTAGATAACCCGAACGCCATTGTTTTAAACCACTTCGGTGAGTTGCAATTAAATAGAGTTAAAAATAATTGCTCATCTAGCAGAGCTGCCCTTTTAAACATATTATTGTTACCCATCACTTACCCCTCATTGCATAATATATGAACACCGATTTAGCTTAGGTGTTGTAAATAACAATTGAGTGACGCTTTTAAGACACTATTATTGCGATTAGTGTTCTAGCTCATGTTTTGCCTAAATTTACTGCGATTAAGTCGTTGTTATTGCTTATAAGGAGGGTATACTGAGGTATAAATTAATGTATCTTTTGAGGATAAAATAATGGATTACAGCACTTCTGATTTATGCGACCACTTTGCTGATGTGGTTGATGTGCTAGAGCCAATGTTCATCAACTTTGGTGGTCGACACAGCTTTGGTGGCCGCATTAAAACGGTTAAATGTTTTGAAAATAATGAACTGATCCGCGAATTACTTTCTCAAGATGGTACAGGCTTAGTACTTCTTATTGACGGTGGTGGCTCAACTCGCCGTGCGCTTATTGATATTGAATTGGCTGAACTTGCACTTGAAAACAACTGGAATGGGATTGTTGTTTACGGCGCAGTACGCCATGTTGATGAGCTTGAAGAACTCGATTTAGGCATTCAAGCTATTGCTTCTATTCCTGTTGCAGCCGACAGCGAAGGTGCTGGCGAAGATGCTATAGGCGTTAACTTTGCAGGCGTATCTTTTTTTGATGACGACTTTATTTATGCTGATAGCACAGGCATTGTTTTATCTGCAGAAGAATTAGAATTGGAAGTTGTAGAAGTATAACGTGACCACCCATTTAAAAATATATGATGAAAGCGCGGTTAGGTCACTTTGTTCTAGCCGCGTAAATGAAAAAAAAGCATGGCAATCAATGGCCTTGCTCGACACTCAAGTAAACCTGCAACAAGCACTTATTGACGCTGCTCAATTTGGTATTCGCTATGTACTTCTTGGTATTTGCGAAGATATAGGCCCAAAAGCAAACTTAGGAAATGGCGGTGCAAACGAAGCATGGCCGGCTTTTTTAAAACGCTTTTTAAACCAACCCCATAATCAGTTTATTGCCACTCAAAAAGTACTTTTATTGGGTGAAGTAAATACTGATGATTTAATGACTCAGAGTAACCAACTTAATAATCAGCAAGCCCAGCAGCTAACTCAATTACGAGATTTATGCCAACAACTTGATGAACGCGTAGAGTCAGTATTAAGCCTTATTTTTAAAGCAGGGCTTGAGCCAATCGTCATTGGCGGAGGTCACAATAATTGCTTAGGTATTATTCGCGCGCTAAGTAAGTCAAAAAACACGCCTGTTAATGCTATCAATTTTGACCCTCATGCCGATTTTAGAGAATGTGAAGGACGCCATAGTGGTAATGGTTTTCGCTACGCGTATAACGAGCAACATCTAAGTAATTACCATGTTATTGGCTTACATGAATTAAAAAATAATCAAGCAATTATAGATGCAATGAGTGAAGCTAACTTTAAGTTTGATAGCTATCAATCTATACAAGTTAAGCGAAAAATTACACTAACGCAGGCAATTGAAAATGCACTAAGTAATTTTAATGATTTACCACTGGGTGTTGAAGTTGATTTAGATAGTATTACTTATATGCCAGTTAGTGCATATACATACTGCGGATTTAGTGTGAGTGACACTGAGCACTTTGTGCATTTAGCTGCAAGCCACCGGCACTCTAAGTACTTACACTTATGTGAAGCAGCGCCTAGCCAGCACCCTAACGGGTTAGATGCCGGTGCTGCCCATGTAGGGCAAGTGATTAGTGCACTTGTAAATAGCTACCTACAAGCCAAAGAAAACACTTAACGTTGTTGAACCGATCGCCACTCTTTTAGCCAGCTCATTAAACCGATACTACTTAGCGGGTGACCAAAGTAATAACCTTGGGCAGCATAACCTTTTAAGCTTTTTACAAACTTAAGTTGCTCAAGTGTTTCAACTCCTTCAAAAATCACTTTTGTTTTTTGTTGGCTATGCATATCAACCATTCCACCAACTAAACTGCGTATATTGTTTTGATTACTAAAGTCAGCGGTAAGTGAAGGTGAAACCTTAATATACTCAACCGCTAAACTTGGTAACTTAGAAAGTAGTACCGGGTTATCACCAAGTCCATCCACGCATACTTTTAAGCCTATGTTATTAAGCCTTGCGATCATGCCTCGGCCTTTGTCATCTAAACCAGCAAAAATATGTAAAGGGCATTCAACAATTAAGTCTCCCGCCTCTAAGTGATGCTCATTTATAACAACATCAACAAATTCAACAAACTCTTCATTTAGCATTTCCGGGCCAAATACGTTAATGCTAAGCGGTATAGAAATACCCTCTACTCTAAGCGCCATTGCAAGCTCAGCGGCTCTTTCCATTACAAATTTAGCAAGCGGGTAACCAAGCCCTGCAATTCTGATGTCGTCAATAAAACGATTAGCAGATAAAATTCCTTGCTTAGGATGCTGCCAACGCAGTAGTAATTCTAAAAACTCAATTTGACCATTGTCATTACAAATTATAGGTTGAAAATAGAGTTCTAATTCGCTCGAAAAATCAATATTTGCCAACTCTTTTAGTCGCGCTTGTTGCTCTCGTAGTTCAATCATCATTTGTTGATGATAAGGCACAACCTTGCGATTTGGGTGGCTATCGAGTGCTAGGTATGCGTACGATATTAAATTATCAAAGTTATTGTCTTGCTCATTACAATCAACATAACTCGCCCTCGCTTTTACCTCTACAGTGCAGTTAGCAACATTAAATGGCTTAAGCGTTGCACCCAGTATTTGTTCAATAACCAACTCATGTAAATGTTTTTGATTCGCGAAACTACAAATAAACGCAAAGTTAAGGCCCCCTAAGTGGGCTAGCTTTTCTTGCCCTACTAAAGTCACTATTTCGTCACTTGAAAGTAATTCTTTTATTCGATTAGCCGATTGTGCTAAAAGTATATCGCCAAAATCACGTCCAATATGCTGGTTAACTTGCTCAAATCCTTCAAGACGAATAACGACTAATGCAGCACTTACTTGCTTATTGTCGCACCATGCATAGTAACCTTGACGTAACTGTTTTCTATCTGCAAAAACCGAAAGCGGTGACTCTTCAATAAATGCATCATCTGTTGGTTCTGGCTCTATCACGACTTCTATTTCAGCGCTTTCATCATTTAAAAAGCCAACAATAGTTAATAATAATATTGCTAACACAACCCAAAATAGCGGAACTTCCAATAATAAATGAGCTGAAAATAGAACAACAAATAAAAGACCAGCCAGTGAGCTGGTAATAATCATGCTCCAATTATTTCGCTCGAAGGCTTGCCATAAATGAAAACAAAATCCAAAGGCAAGTAGAATGGCAAGCCAAGCCGCACCACTGCTCAAAATAGCCAAACCAACAGCTGCTGTGCATAAATAACTAAACTTAATACTGACATTTTTAACGGCAAATAAAGTGGCAATCATCGCCATCAATAGTGCACCACTAAAAAATATTGGAAAATTACTGTCGGTTAGTATGTTCAAATTAACGGCATCCGTATTCGCTAAAAAAGTTTAAACCAGATTATATGTGGGTAAAAATAATACAAACTAGTTAATTCTACCCAAAATCCATAAATTTAACAGTTTATTTACGCCAAATTGGTAACTTAATTGTGATGGATGACTTATTTGCCAATGCGCAATATCAGCTCTTGCGCCAACTTTTAAAATACCACGATCGTCTAACCCAAGTGCTTTAGCTGCATTACGAGTAACACCTGCCAATGCTTGCTCGGGTGTTAATCTAAACAATGTGCATGCCATGTTCATCATCAAGTGCACTGAGCATAGTGGTGAAGTACCTGGATTAAAATCACTCGCAATAGCTATAGGTACTTTATATTGATTAAGTAACTCAATAGGTGGAAATTTAGTTTCTCTTAAAAAATAAAATGCACCGGGTAATAACACCGCGACCGTCCCAGCGTTTGCCATGGCTTTTACACCCTCTTCATCAAGATGCTCAATATGATCTGCCGAAAGGCCATTGAACTGCGCCACCAGCTCAGCACCATGTTGATTAGATAACTGCTCAGCATGACATTTTACTGGGAGATTATGCTTTTTAGCCGCCTCAAAAACACGTTTGGTTTGCGAATGACTAAAGCCTACATTTTCACAAAATACATCGACTGCATCAGCAAGGTTATTAGCCACTACCTGATCAAGCATATCAGTACATACCAAATCAATATATTCATCAGCGCGGCCTTTGTATTCAGGCGGTAGAGCATGCGCCCCTAAAAAAGTAGTTTTAATATCAATAGGATGATGCTCACCTAATAAACGAGCTACTTCTAATATTTTTATCTCGTTTTCAGTATCCAGTCCATAACCCGACTTTATTTCAACGGTGGTTACACCTTCTTTTAACAACGTATTTAAGCGATCTTTTGCATCAACAAACAATTGCTCACGGTCGGCTGCTCTCGTCGCTTTAACCGTACTTGCTATGCCACCGCCTTGTGCCGCAATTTGCTCATAACTTACACCCTGCAAGCGCTGCTCGAACTCTTGCGATCTTGAACCTGCAAACACTAAATGCGTATGACAATCTATTAAGCCCGGCGTTAACCACTGCCCTTTTACACTCAATGTCGGCGTTGCAAACACATCAAAATTGGGCAACGTTGATTGCTCTCCAATCCACGCAATTTTACCATTTTTAATAGCTATAGCAGCATTTTCGATTGCGCCATAAGGGGCATTTATATTGCTATCCATAGTGGCAATATTGGCATCAGTCAAAAGTAAGTCAATTTCTTCTAACTCATAGTTTTTTGTTGTGGTTTGCATTTTGCAGCCCTTTTTACGCCGAGAGTGATGAAAATATAGTCTAACAACCCATCTTGTATATACAAGACAATTGTGTCATCTTATTTATATAGTTTATTTTTAATGTAACCATAAATTTAATGACGACACCTAAATTTGCGCAAATAAAACAATTCATTGTTGATAAAATTCGCAGCGGTACGTGGCAAGAAAACCAACGTGTTCCCTCTGAAAACGAACTTAGTAGTCAATTTAGTGTCAGCAGAATGACAGCCCGCCGAGCACTAAGCGAATTAACCGAGGCAGGTATTTTAACCCGCAGCCAAGGGCTAGGTACATTTGTAGCCACATTTAAATCGCAGTCATCGTTACTCGAAATAAAAAACATTGCTGATGAAGTAAAAGAACGTAACGGTAATTACACCTGTAGTGTACTCATACTTGAATCAATAAATGCAGTCGCACCTATTGCCATTGCGCTTGGTGTTGAGATTGACAGTGTTGTATACCGAAGTGTACTCGTGCATAACGAAAACGACAGCCCCTTGCAGCTAGAGGAGCGTTTTGTAAACCCTGCTCTTGCGGCTGGTTACTTACAGCAAGACTTTAGCACACTTACACCTCATGAATACCTATCTAGTGTTGCACCACTTACACAAGCAAGGCATACCGTGGAGGCTATTATGCCAAACAGCGAGATGTGCCAATGGTTGAACTTATATAATGAAGAGCCGTGCTTACAAGTTATTCGACGCACATGGTCTGTTAACGGCATTGTAAGCTTTGCGCGCCTTGTATCACCGGGCAGTAAATATCGCTTAGGTGGCCACTTAACATTTAAAAAATAACAAACAATAGCGCTTACTGCGCTTTTTTTATAACAAATCACCTTGTATATACAACAGGAGCAAAACATGAACAACCGACTCGACACAAGTCGCGTAATACGTGCACCTCATGGCGATAAAATAAGTGCTAAAAGCTGGCAAACTGAAGCAGCTAAACGCATGCTAATGAATAACCTAGACCCTGAAGTTGCAGAACATCCTCATGCACTTGTTGTATATGGTGGTATTGGCCGAGCAGCTCGCGATTGGCCAAGTTATGACAAAATTATAGAAACCCTCGATAGGCTCGAAAACGACGAAACCCTACTTGTACAATCAGGAAAACCCGTTGGTGTATTTAAAACCCACAGTAATGCCCCTCGTGTACTTATTGCCAACTCAAACCTTGTTCCGCACTGGGCAAATTGGGAACATTTTAACGAGCTCGATAAAAAAGGCTTGATGATGTATGGGCAAATGACAGCAGGTTCTTGGATTTATATTGGCTCTCAAGGCATAGTACAAGGTACTTACGAAACATTTGTAGCTATGGCAAAGCAACATTTTTTAGGCTGCGCTAAAGGGAAATGGGTATTAACAGGTGGTCTTGGTGGTATGGGCGGTGCGCAACCACTTGCAGCTACAATGGCAGGGTTTAGCGCGCTAGTTGTTGAATGCGATGAAAGCCGTATCGATTTTCGTATAAAAACAGGCTACGTTGATATAAAAGCAACGAGCCTTGAACACGCACTGCAATTAATAACCGATGCATGTATAAAAGGTGAAGCCCTATCGGTGGGTTTGCTTGGTAACGCTGCTGATGTATTTAATACACTGGTTAAAACAGGTATTACACCTGATGTAGTTACAGATCAAACATCAGCTCACGATCCACTCAATGGTTACTTACCACAAAACTGGACAATGGAGCACGCAGCACAAATGCGTGAGCAAGATCCAAAAGCGGTAGTAAAAGCCGCAAAACAATCAATGGCAGTCCAAGTTAGAGCCATGCTGGCGCTGCAAAAAGCGGGTGCCGCCACTACCGATTATGGAAATAATATTCGTCAAATGGCGTTTGATGAAGGTGTTACCAACGCGTTTGATTTTCCTGGATTTGTACCCGCCTATATTCGCCCTTTATTTTGTGAAGGTATTGGACCGTTTAGATGGGTAGCGCTATCGGGCGACCCAGAAGATATTTATAAAACCGATGCAAAAGTAAAAGAGCTTATTCCCGATGATGCACATTTGCATAACTGGCTTGATATGGCCCGTGAACGCATCCAATTTCAAGGGCTACCTGCACGTATTTGTTGGGTAGGTTTAAAAGATAGAGCACGCCTTGCACTGGCCTTTAACGAAATGGTTAAAAATGGCGAACTTAAAGCCCCTATCGTTATTGGTCGCGATCACCTCGACTCTGGCTCAGTTGCCAGCCCTAACCGTGAAACCGAAAGCATGAAAGATGGCTCTGATGCGGTATCAGATTGGCCATTACTCAATGCACTCCTTAATACGGCAAGTGGTGCTACTTGGGTGTCACTTCATCATGGCGGCGGTGTAGGTATGGGCTTTAGCCAACACTCTGGTGTGGTTATTGTTGCCGATGGTACAAATGAAGCTAAAGAGCGTATTGCTCGCGTACTTTGGAACGACCCTGCAACGGGCGTAATGCGCCATGCTGATGCTGGATACGACACAGCAAAAAACTGCGCTAAAGAACAAAATTTAGACCTACCTATGCTAAACGAGGAATGATCATGTTCGAACATACTCTCACACCAGGCTCACTTAATTTAAACACACTGAGAAAAATTAATAATTCACCGGTAAAGTTAAGCCTCGTAAAGCATGCTGAATCACAAATAGCTGCCAGCGCACAAACCGTTCAAAACGTTATTAATGAGCACCGCACTGTATACGGGATTAACACCGGCTTTGGGTTATTAGCTAATACCAAAATAGCCGACGATGAACTTGAATTATTACAGCGCTCCATTGTGCTTTCACACGCTGCGGGCATTGGCGAATACATGGATGACAGCACAGTAAGGTTAATGATCACCTTAAAAGTAAACTCGCTTTCGCGCGGCTACTCGGGTATTCGTCTGCAAGTAATCCAATTTTTTATGCAGCTGCTTAGTAGCGAAGTATATCCGTGTGTGCCTAAAAAAGGCTCCGTGGGGGCATCGGGAGATTTAGCCCCTCTTGCGCATATGTGCCTACCTTTATTAGCTGAAGGTCAAATGCGACATAAAGGAAAAATAATTAGTGCAGCGCAAGGGTTAAAAATAGCGGGGCTTGAACCTCTTACCCTTGCAGCTAAAGAAGGCTTAGCATTATTAAATGGCACACAAGCGTCGACTGCATTTGCACTACAAGGCCTATTTAGAAGCGAGAACTTATATGCACAAAGCTGCGTTATCGGCTCGATAAGCATAGAAGCTGCAATGGGTAGTCGCGCGCCATTTGATGCACGTATTCATGATATTCGTGGTCAGCGCGGACAAATAGACACTGCTCAAGTATTTAGAGAGCTACTCGATACGCACTCTCAAATTAGTGATTCCCACGTCAATTGTGAAAAAGTACAAGACCCTTATTGCCTTCGCTGCCAACCTCAAGTGCTAGGTGCTTGCCTAACTCAGATACGCCAAGCCGCAGAAGTATTGTTATGCGAGTCAAACGGTGTAACCGATAATCCGCTAGTTTTTGCCGATGTAGGCGACATAATATCGGGAGGAAACTTTCATGCAGAGCCCGTTGCAATGGCCGCTGATAACTTAGCTATCGCAATTGCCGAAATTGGCGCATTAGCAGAGAGGCGAATTGCATTACTTATCGATTCAAACCTATCCAAGTTACCGCCATTTTTAGTTGAAAACGGCGGTGTAAATTCAGGTTTTATGATTGCTCAAGTTACCGCAGCAGCGCTTGCGTCAGAAAACAAATCATTAGCGCATCCAGCTTCGGTTGATAGCTTGCCTACATCTGCAAATCAAGAAGATCATGTTTCTATGGCAACCTTTGCAGCAAGGCGCTTAGATGAAATGGCCAATAATACCCAAGGTGTTTTGGCAATAGAATGGTTAGCATCGGTTCAAGGGCTAGAATTTAGAAAACCGCTTGAACCATCAAATAAAGTACAAAGCGCTAAAGCGTTATTGCGCGAGCATGTGAGTTATTATGATAAAGACCGCTATTTTGCTCCCGATATAGAAGCTGCCAATACATTATTAAGTGAAGGTAAGTTATGCGACTTCATAGAGAGCAGTCCCCTACCTTCAGCATATTAAATACCATATTGGTAAGTAAAGCCTAGCGCTTCGATAGCTGAGCCAATAACTTTGCGCTCAGCTTTATCATCACTGGTAAAGCGTGGTAACTCACCGCCATGTTCTGCACACTTCACTGCGTAGTATTCAGCTTTAGTGGGGTGCGCAGGATTAACCACATTATAAATATTTTGCCCTACTTGCCAGTGCTCTATCACCGCAAAAATAGCATTAATTACATCTTGTTGGTGCACCATATTTACCACTTGCTCACTTGATGTATTGAGCTCTTTACCTGCCACAAAACGCCCAGGTTCTCTATTAGGCCCTAGTAATCCAGCTAAACGCAGCACTTTTCCGTCTTGCTCAAGTACTTGCTCTTCTGCCTCATAGAGCTTTATTTGGCGCTCGTTTGTGCATGAAATATCGCAACTTTCACTATATACACCAGGCTCTTGATCGTATACCCCGGTTGATGAGCACAATAAAAAGCCCTTTGCGTTTAACTCCTTTGAAAGCTTAAGCGCTGCGGTGAGAGTTTCAGGATAATTACTTTCACTGTGCCTGCTACGTGGTGGAATAGCACATACCCAATAAGCATTTTGTAAATCAACTTGATGCACTAATTGGCCACCTTCAAGTGTAAACTGACGCTCAAAGTCAAACTCGTGTATATCTGTTCTATGCGTTCCTTGTACTTGCCAATCAGCTTTTTGCGCACTTACGCATAAAGCATGTCCTAACCAACCTGCACCTAATACTACTAATTTATTACTTTTATTTGTCATTTTTGTATAAGCCTTTATTTTAAACGCATAATTAGTTCTTTCTATCTAACTTTATAGAGATTTTAAGTAAGATATGATTAGATATAATTTCATAAATAATAAAAATATGCGTACTCATGCTAAATAATTTATCATTACGGAAGAAAATATTATTATTGATTGGTGGAACAATTACCGTTTTACTAATTATTGCCTCAACATTTTTTGTTAAACACATTGCCAACCTCTCTAGAGAAAACATAGAAAACGAAGCACAGAGTTATCTACAGACCGAGCAACTTTCAATGCAAAGTTACTTTGCGATGTACGGTAAAATGGTATCAACCTTTGTTAATAACCCACATTTAATCAATTTTTTTGAAAATTGGGATACTCGCGATCAAGCACTTGAAAGCGCGCCAGGTTACAACGAAGTAAACCAAGACTTTGTGCGTTTAAGCTCAAACGACGAAAATATTTTATCGGCCTTTTTTGCCTCAGCAACCACCGGTGAATACTTTAAAGAAAATGAACGTACAAGTCACTACAACGGCCAGCCTTATTACGCCTACAAGCGTGGTTGGTGGCAAGAAGCCATGCAAGTTAACAAACTTTACGTAGGTCCAATCTCCGTTGATTTAACCACAGGCGTAGCATCCGCAGTTGTACAACAACCTGTTTATAACGCACAGCGTAAACTCATTGGTATGGGCGGTGTTGATTTACAATTAAACAAAATTAACGACATGGTCGAAAATATTCGCTTTAATGGCCAAGGTTATGGGTTTTTACTCGATGGAAATCAAAAAGTAGTGCACTTTTCAAAAGCCACTGGGCACAAGCTTTCAATTACAGATGAAGGTGCAAACGGTAAAGAAGGACTCGATGCGCTTGAACAACAATTTACAGATACCGCAGGCTTTAAAGAGTTAAACACACAAATGCGAAATAACCTTGAAGGCAGCCAAATGGTTACCTTTAAAGGAGAGCAGTTTTATGTGGTTTACCATCGTCTGCAGTTAGAGCAGCCTTATATAGATTGGTATGTAGGTCTACTTATTCCTACTAGCATGATTGAAGAGCCCGTAAATGCTGCAGTAACTGCAACAACAACTGCAGTAATTATTATCTTAATTATTATATTAGCTATGATTTTATGGGCTACCCATATGATTTCAAAACCCATTACAACGCTTACACTCATTATGCGTGATATAGCATCGGGCGAAGGCGATCTTACTCAAAAAATTGATATTGATAGCCAAGATGAAGTCGGCCAACTGGCCAATCACATGAATACGTTTATTGATAAGTTACGCGCCATGATGCTCGAAACCGCAGCTCAAGCAGAGCAACTAAGCAACGCAGCAGCTCAACTAAGACATGTTTCTGAGCAAACTAATTCTGAAATTCAACAAGAGAAGCAACAAGTTGATAGCGTGAGCGCTGCGGTAACTGAAATGGCAACTACCGTGCTTGAAATATCACGTAATGCACAACATACAAATAACGCAGCTGAAGAAGTTCAGGCAATTACAGCTGAAGGTGCAAGCCGTTCTACACAGGCGCAAAAAGTAATGACTGAACTGGCGTTGCATATTGGTGAAGCATCCAAAGTGGTTGCGGGCCTTGAACAAGAAAGTAATAACATTGGTGCATTAGTCGATGTTATTAACTCAATTGCCGATCAAACCAACTTACTTGCACTTAATGCGGCTATAGAGGCTGCTCGTGCTGGCGAACACGGTCGAGGCTTTGCCGTTGTTGCGGATGAAGTACGCTCACTAGCAAGTCGCACACAAGAATCAACCGACGATATTCGTAATATGATTTCGCGTTTGCAGCAAATAGCTCAACAGGCCTCGGTGATGATGCAACAAGGACAAGACCAAACCGAAGGCTCAGTGCTGCAAACTAAAGAAGTACTTAGCTCACTTCACAATATTGCGCAGTCGGTCACTAAAGTACAAGACCAAAGTCATCAAATAGCAACATCAACTGAGGAGCAAACAGTCGTTGCTGAAGATATTAATACGAGCCTTTCGGCAATTAATAACTTAGTGAACAGTACCGCTGACCATGCACACACCCTCGCTGACGAAGCTCGTGACTTAAGTGATTTAGCTGCAGCGCTTAACAAAACGGTTAATCAATTTAAATTATAAAACTCTCATTTAATAGCTGTGTTTAAGCGTCAAACTTAAGCGCAGCTATAACCCTTGTTTTTAATTTATTTAGCACCATATCTTTACAGTTCGCTACTATTTTTACTGTAATTGAGTAATACAAAGTTATTTTTGCGAACCAGATCAAATTTTTCGATTTTATACACAGATCTTTTTATTGAGATAGTTTGTTGTTTGGCAGAGTCTGGTATAGTAGCGCACGTAATAAACAGTGCTTTTTGAGCGGTTTAATACAATATTGCTAATTAATATGTTCTAAGTGTTATTTAAAAGCACATATTAATTACCAATTGTTAAAAATGGGTTAGCCGATACTCGGCTGACAAAGAATACATTGTAACGGTTTTATCATGATATCTAATTTATTTACCAAGCTTTTTGGTAGTCGCAATGACCGCACTATTAAAAACTTAAGAAAGACGGTCGCGCTAATCAATGCGCTAGAAACGCAACTTGAAGCGCTTTCTGATGAAGATTTAAGAGCTAAAACAGCTGAGTTTAGAGAACGTTACGATAACGGACAAGGCCTTGACGACATTCTACCTGAAGCTTTTGCTGTGGTACGTGAAGCGTCAAAGCGCGTAAATGGCATGCGTCATTTCGACGTGCAGTTATTAGGTGGTATGGTTTTACATCAAGGTCGCATTGCAGAAATGCGTACCGGTGAAGGTAAAACACTAACAGCTACCCTACCAGCTTATTTAAACGGCTTAACAGGCAAAGGTGTTCACGTAATTACTGTGAATGACTACCTTGCTAAACGTGATGCTGAAACCAACCGTGCGTTATTTGAATTTTTAGGCCTTACTGTAGGCTGTAACGTACCTGGTATGATGCCACAGCAGAAGAAGCTAGCTTATACTGCTGACATTACATACGGTACAAATAACGAATTTGGTTTTGACTACCTTCGCGATAATATGGCTTTTAGCATTGATGAACGTGTTCAGCGTCCATTATTTTATGCTGTAGTCGATGAAGTGGATTCAATCTTAATTGATGAAGCGCGTACTCCGCTTATTATTTCAGGCCCAGCTGAGGACAGCTCTGAGCTATACACTGAAATAAATACCATCGTTCCTTTACTTGAACTTCAAGAAAAAGAAGACGAAGAAGGTGTTGAAGGCGATGGCGATTACACTATTGATGAAAAGTCTAAGCAAGTTCATTTAACAGAACGTGGTCAAATTAAAGTAGAAGAGCTACTTACTGAACGCGGTTTAATTGAAGAAGGCGATTCGCTTTACTCAGCGGCAAGCATTACGCTATTAAGTCACGTTTATGCGGCTCTTCGTGCTCACAAGCTATACCAAAAAGATGTTGATTACGTTGTAAAAGAAAACGAAGTAATCATTATCGATGAGCATACTGGTCGTTCAATGGAAGGTCGTCGTTGGTCAGAAGGTTTACACCAAGCTGTTGAAGCTAAAGAAGGTGTAAATATTCAGAACGAAAACCAAACACTTGCATCTATTACGTTCCAAAACTACTTCCGTTTATACGAAACACTAGCAGGTATGACAGGTACTGCTGATACTGAAGCTTTTGAGTTTCAATCTATCTACGGCCTAGATACCGTTGTTATGCCAACTAATAAGCCAATGGTTCGTGATGATCGCGCCGACTTAGTTTATCTAACGCAAGAAGAAAAATACGAAGCAATTTTAATTGACATTAAAGACTGCCAAGACCGCGGACAACCGGTACTTGTAGGTACTATTTCAATTGAAAGTTCTGAGTATTTATCACAGTTTCTACGCAAAGAAAAAATTAAGCACAACGTACTTAATGCTAAATTTCATGCGCAAGAAGCTGACATCGTTTCAGACGCGGGTCTGCCAGGTACAGTAACAATTGCAACCAATATGGCCGGTCGTGGTACCGATATCGTGTTAGGCGGCAACTGGAACAGTGAAGTTGAAAAACTTGAGAACCCAACTGCTGAGCAAATTGCTGATATTAAAGCGGCTTGGAAAATTCGCCATGATGCAGTAATTGATGCCGGCGGTTTACATATCATTGGTACTGAACGTCACGAATCTCGTCGTATAGATAACCAATTACGTGGTCGTTCTGGTCGTCAAGGTGACGCCGGCTCTAGCCGTTTCTACCTATCGATGGACGATGCACTAATGCGTATCTTCGCTGGTGAACGCATGACTAACATGATGCGTAAACTAGGTATGCAACGCGGTGAAGCAATTGAACATCCATGGGTTAACCGTGCGATTGAAAATGCACAGCGTAAAGTAGAAGCACGTAACTTTGATGTTCGTAAGCAATTACTTGAGTACGATGATGTAGCAAACGATCAACGTCGCGTTGTTTACTCTCAACGTAATGAGCTACTTGAAGAAGGCGATATTTCGGAAACTATCACAGCAATTCGTGGTGATGTTCTTGCTGGTGTAATTGATCAGTACATTGCACCGCAAAGCCTTGCTGAAATGTGGGATATTCCTGGCCTTGAAGAGCGTTTAAAGCAAGATTTCTTAATTGAGTTACCAATCACTCAGTGGTTAGCTGATGACAATAAGCTATATGAAGAAAAGCTTCGTGAGCGTATTGAAGAAGCTGTTGAGCAGTCATACAAGCAAAAAGAAGAGCAAGTAGGCGATTCTGTTTTACGTCAGTTTGAAAAAGCGATTATGCTACAAAGTCTTGATCAACATTGGAAAGATCACCTTGCTGCGATGGATCACTTACGCCAAGGTATTCATTTACGTGGTTACGCGCAAAAGAATCCTAAGCAAGAGTACAAGCGTGAATCGTTTGAGTTGTTTTCTGAAATGCTTGAAAACTTGAAAGTAGATGTTGTAAGCATCCTAAGTAAAGTACAAGTACGCGCAGAAGAAGATGTTGAAAAAGTAGAAGAGCAACACCGTAAAAGTGAAAATGCTCCTCGCGAATACCAACATGAAGAAGCTGAGCAAGTAGGTGGCGAAGCGCCAGCACCAGAAACAGCGACTGTAATGGCTCGTACAGAACCAAAAGTAGGTCGTAATGACCCTTGCCCTTGTAAATCAGGTCAAAAATTCAAACAATGTTGCGGTAAATTAAAATAGCCCAATATTGTTATTAGCTTATTAAAAAGCGGCGCTAGCGTCGCTTTTTTTATGGAGTTTTAAAGTAATGACTATAGAAATTGTACATGTAGCTGTTGGTGTTATTAAGAAAAATAACGCTATATTCATTTGTAAACGTGCAGATGAACAACATCAAGGCGGTTTATGGGAATTTCCTGGTGGCAAAGTAGAAGCAGGTGAAAGTGTTTTTGTTGCACTTAAACGCGAGCTTATTGAAGAAGTTGGATTAACAATTCACAGCTCTAGTCAACTTATGGTGATTGAACATGACTACGGCGATAAGTGCGTTAAATTAGATGTACACGTAGTGAGTAACTTTAGCGGTGAAGCACATGGCGCTGAAGGACAACCTAGTGAATGGGTAGCAATTAGTGAATTAGAAAATTATGATTTCCCTGAAGCTAATGCTGAAATTATCCAGAAAATAGTAGCCCGATACGCATAACAAACTAGGTACAAGTGAGCGCAATGAACATCTCAATACAAAATAAGCTAAGCGAACAATTAGCATTAAATCCTGAGTTAACTCAAGTTAGTGTGATTGGTAGCGGCCATATAAATAGTACATGGCTACTTAGATGTATTGATAAACAGTTTATTGTGCAAAAACTTAATACTGAGGTATTTAAATACCCTGCTCAGTTAGTAAGTAATGCAAAACTAATTGAGCAGCATTTAAATACCAAACAACTACAAAGCAACTACCCCCTTGAAACAGTTAAGCATATAGCTACGCAGAACAATGAATACTTAATAGAAATAGATAACGAACACTATCGTGTACTTAATTATATTAGTGACAGCTACAGCGAAGACGTTGTTAAAAACACGCAACAGAGCGAGCAAGCGGCTTACGCTTTTGGTGTATTTACGCATGCCTTGCAAGACTTTGATGCACAACAACTACATACTGTAATTCCTGATTTTCATAACTTAGCGATGCGCTTTGAGCAATTAAATACCGCAATCACAAATAACTCTGTAAATAGAGTAAAGCACTGCGCTGACGAAATAGAATATTGCTTATCGCAGCAGCATTTAATTACTGAGCTTAGTAGTATAGCTAAGCAGATACCACTAAGAGTGTGTCATAACGATACAAAAATAAATAATATGCTGTTTTGTAGTGCAACTCACAAAGCAAAAGCAGTGATTGATTTAGATACCTGCATGGCGGGATTTCGGCTTTATGATTTTGGTGACATGGTACGCACTTTCTGCTCCCCCGAAGCCGAGGATTCAACAAACTTACGCAACGTTGTTATTCGAAAAGATATATTTTCAGCCATTGTTAAAGGCTATGTAACGCCATTAAAAAGTAGCATGAGTAAACAAGAACAAGAAAGCCTGCTGCTAGGCGCTAAAATAATGCCGCTCATGTTAAGTGTGCGCTTTTTAACTGATTACTTAAATAACGATGTGTACTTTAAAGTGGCTCATGCAGAGCACAATTTAGAGCGCGTACAAAACCAACTCGCGCTTTATAAAAACATACTGAGTAACGAAGAATGGATGCACGCGTACTTAGTCGATGAACAAATTCAAGATACAAAAAAACCAGTAAGCTAAAAACTTACTGGTTTTTATTATTTACATACAATGTAATTACCAGATTTTTACGCGGTCTTCTGGTTTGATATACATTTTATCACCTTCTTTTACGTCAAACGCTTCGTAAAACTCAGGCATATTCGACAAGATACCGATTACACGGTAGTGACTTGGTGAATGAGGGTCTGTTAATAAACGATTACGTAACTCTTCATCGCGATAGTTACGACGCCAAATTTGTGACCAACCCATAAAGAAACGTTGATCGCCTGTGTAACCATCAACCACAGGTGCTTTTTTATCACCTAAAGATAGCATATACGCTTTATGCGCAACCGTTAAGCCACCTAAGTCACCAATGTTTTCGCCAAGCGTTAGCTCGCCATTAACACTTGCATCTTCAAATGGTTTATATTCGTTATACTGTGCAACTAAAGCCGCTGTACGCTCTTCAAATTGCTTAAGGTCAGTCTCACTCCACCAGTTACGTAAGTTACCGTCACCGTCATATTTAGCACCTTGGTCGTCAAAACCATGACCAAGCTCGTGACCAATTACTGCGCCAATTGCGCCGTAGTTTACAGCATCATCCGCTTCTAAATTAAAGAATGGCGGTTGTAAAATAGCAGCAGGGAATACAATTTCATTGTTTACTGGATTGTAATACGCATTTACCGTTTGCGGAGTCATATGCCACTCAGAGCGATCAACTGGTTTACCCAATTTAGCAATCATGTCTGCGTATGCCCATTCGCTATAACGAATGTAATTGCCTACTAGCTCATCTGAGTTAATCTCTAGCTCAGAGTAATCTTTCCACGTGTCTGGATAACCAATTTTAGGCGTAAATTTGTCTAGTTTTTCTTTCGCTGCAAGCTTTGTTTCAGGGCTCATCCACTCAAGATTTTCGATAGCAACGCCATAACCTTTAATTACGTTATCAACTAACTCTTCCATGCGTGCTTTAGCTTCTGGCGGGAAGTTATCTTTAACGTATACCTTACCTAAAATTTCACCAAGAACACTGTTAGATGCATCAACCGCCTGCTTCCAAAGAGGTGCTTGTTCTTCTACGCCACGAAGTGTTGTGCTGTAAAAGTCAAAGTTAAGGTTAACTAAATCTTCACTAAGTAGCTCTGCATAACCACTTACAAAATGAAATTTTAAGTAGTTTTTCCACGTCGCTAAATCAGTGTCTTTGTAAATAGTAGCTAGTGCTTCTAAGTAGCTTGGTTGACGTACAATAATGTCACTTGCACTCACACCTGCATCTTTAAAGAATGCAGCTAAATCAAGGTCGCCCATCAACTTGCTTGCGTCTGCTACTGTCATCTTGTTATAAGATTTAGTTGCGTCACGGCTTTGCACGCGGCTCCACTGTGCATCAGCTAGTGTTTTTTCAAATGCAAGTACGCTCTTAGCAGCTTCTGCTGCATTCTTAACGCCTGACTTAGCTAAAATATCAGTGATGTATTGCTCGTAAGAAGCGCGAATTTTAGTGAATTTTTCGTCATCGTTTGAGTAATAATCACGATCTGGTAAACCAAGACCCGACTGAGATAAATACAATGCATACTCGCTTGAATTTTTAGCATCGTTATTTACAAACCAACCAAACGGTAAAGTACCACCTTGTTTTTGAATTTTAGCCATTAAACCCACTAAATCAGCTTTAGATTTAACGCTATCAATTGTATCTAATGACGGTTGTAATGGCGTAATACCTAGCTCATTACGCGCATCTTTATTCATATAGCTTTTATAAAATGCACCAATTTTGTACTCATCACTGCCTTTTTTAGCGGCTTTGTTTGCGGCTGCACTTTCAAGGGCTATTTTCATCGCTTTTTGCGACTCATCATATAACTGCGAAAAAGAACCGTAGTTAGATTTATCACCTGGTATTTCAGTTTTAGCTAACCACTGTCCATTTACATGGTAGTAAAAATCGTCTTGTGCGCGTACCGAACTATCCATATTAGCTAATTCAATACCAAGCTCTAGTGGTTTTTCAGCAGGTGCTGTCACTACTGGAGTGTCGGTTACTTTAGTTTCTTGTTGTTTTTCACCACAACCTACCAAGCCAAGTGCAAGTGCAATACTTGCAGCAGCCATTGTTACTTTATTCATAATGATTCCGTTTGTTAGTTAGAATTTAATACCAACTCCATTAAATTCTTGAATATAGCAGGAGTAAAAATAGCACTGCCTACACGCTTTTACTTAATGGAATGGGTATCAGGGACTTCAATCAATATACATTACCAGCCAGTATCATAAACCTCATTAGGGCAACAATAAAATGGAATATGTAACAAAGTATTTTGAATGCGGTGAGCTGCCAAATTGACCCCACCAATAACAAGATGGTGGGTAGTTAAGGCTCGCTTTTATTTTTTCCATGAAGCGCTAAACGCTCAAGTTTTTCTTTTAAAGAAGGAGGGGCCGAAGATGCTATGGCGTTTAAGTAATCAGCTGTTTGCTTACTCATTTTACGAGAGTTGGTAACTGCAGGACTGCCCGACTTATTCGCAGTACTTAATCGCTGAGTCGCCTGAGGATTTGCCGTGATTTTTATTTGCCCAAGCTCTGCCATCCCGGCGGCTCTAAAATGTGAGAGCATATCCATTTTTAGATAGTTAAGCCTAAGCGCGATAGGTGCAGATACCGCCTCGATCATTAGCGTACCGTCTCGGTAATTACTTACTCGGCATTTATCACCCAACTTAGGACCTAAAAAATCTTTTAATAAGGTTTGCTGTGTATCAAGTGCTTGGCTTTTGCCTGCATAAGCAGATAAACGATTATTTAACCCCGCCATAATATCGGTTAGCGGTTTTGGTGCATATCTATCTTTAGCCATTTTACACCTCGTAAAAGCTCACTTAGACCCAGAGATAATACTCTGGACCCAAGTATACACTGCCTATTAATACTACGCGCCGGCTATTTGCATTTGCTCTATTAATATTGAGCCAGTTTGAATACCACCACGGCGCTCTATGTCACCACCAATAGCAGATATACCTTTAAACATATCTTTTAAATTACCAGCAATGGTAATTTCACTTACTGGATATTGTATTTCACCATTTTCAACCCAAAAACCAGCAGCACCACGAGAGTAATCACCTGTTACTGTGTTTACGCCCTGCCCCATTAGCTCGGTTACTAATAAGCCTGTGCCCATGGTTTTTAATAGTGCAGTTAAATCGTTATGAGTTTGTTCAACAAGCCAGTTATGTATACCGCCCGCATGCCCTGTTGGCGTCATATTCATTTTACGCGCGGCATAGCTTGCTAATAAATAAGTTTGTAACTCGCCGCCTTGAATAATTTCTCTGTCAATGGTTTTAACGCCTTCGCTATCAAACGGTGACGACGCCAAACCTTTTAAAATATGCGGGCGCTCAGCTATATTTACACAATTACTAAATACTTGTGTGCCTAAGCTATCAAGTAAAAAGCTTGATTTACGATAAAGTGCGCCACCACCAATTGCCGACACTAAGTGACCAAACAATGAGTTTGCAATATCAGCTCTAAAAATAACAGGCACTTTCATTGTGCCTAGCTTTTGACTATTTAATTTAGCGAGCGTTTCAGCTGCCGCTTCAAGCCCAACTGCCGCTGCGTCATTTAAACCCGCTTGATCGCGCGCAACAGTATAAGCAGAGTCGCGTTGCATCTGTTCGCCATCTTGACCTATCACCATAGTGCTAATGCTATGACGAGTACGTGGAAAACCGGTTATCAAACCATGGCTGTTACCATAAACACGTAGCCCCTGATGCGATGAAAAGCTCGCACCATCAGAGTTAACAATACGCTCATCAGCATTTAGTGCAGCTTGCTCAGCAGCATGACAAAGCTCAATGCCTTCCTCAGGACTTACATCCCAAGGGTGGTATAAATCTAAATCTTTAGGATTAAATTCTAGCAATTCTTTATCAGCAACGCCGTTAAATGGGTCATCAGATGTAAACTTAGCTATATCAATCGCTTTTTCTACTACCATACGCAACGTTTTCGGATTTAAATCAGCGGTTGACGCCGAGCCTTTATTATTACCAACATATACGCTAATGCCTAAGCCGCCATCTTGGTTAAACTCAATGGTTTCTACTTCACCCATTCGAGTACTAACCGATAAACCAGATGTACTAGACATGGCCGCTTCGGCAGCTGTAGCGCCTAATTTTTTAGCATGTTCGAGTACTTCTGCTACCGCATCTTTAACTTGCGATATTTGAGAATAAATTGGATCGTTTTGTTGGCTTTTCATAAATTAAGTCCTGAGCCTTAGAGGCATAATGCACGCATTTCTTATATTTAAATGCTAACACACTCAATGCATCACATCAGCTAATATTCCTAAGTATCATATTCATGTATAATGGCAAAAGTTATTTTTATTTAAGAGCACCCCATGGCAAAGAAAAAAGGCAAGCCTGCTGAAATTGAAGAAGAAATTGAATATGTATCAAGAACGGAGCTTAAGCGCGAAGCGCAAGAGTTTCATCAGTTAGGTACTGAAATTTCCAAAATGGGTAAAAAACAGCGCGAACGCCTGCCATTAAATGACGATTTAAAAGCGGCAATGGTTGTTGCTGATAAAATAAGTAATAAAAGCGATGCGTATCGCCGTCACTTAAACTACATTGCTAAAACGTTGCGTACTGTAGAAAACATTGACGCTATTAGAGCGATTATCGATGTAATGCTTAATAAAAATAACCAAGCTGAAGTATTGGTCAAAAAAATTGAGCAACTACGTTCAGACTTAATTGAACAAGGTGATGATCTTATCAATGAGACTATTGAGCAGTTCCCGTCTCTTGATCGTCAGCAAATGCGTCAATTGGTTCGTAATGCGGCAAAAGAAGCAAAAGCTGAAAAGCCTGGTAAAGGTTATAAAGAGTTATTTCAATATCTCAAAGATGCACATACCGTTACGTATTAATTAGACCGTATTAATTGATATTTTATTAAAAAAGGTGCTTCGGCACCTTTTTTGTTATAGATCAAACCGCCTCCCTGCGTACTTTTTTATAATCCCCCTAAATAAATACTTAGGTGCGCGTGATGATTAAACTTCCACAGTGGGATCAAACTCTAATAAACAAATATAATGTGTCTGGCCCGCGTTATACCTCATACCCCACGGCTCTATCACTGCGTGACGGTTATCAGCAACAAAACTTACTAAACGCGATAGAATCGTCAACGAGTCGTTCACTTTCTTTATATATTCATATTCCATTTTGTAGTCAGCTTTGCTACTACTGTGGCTGCAATAAAATAATTACCCGCCATCAATCTAAAGCAGATACGTATCTCGACTTTTTAGCAAAAGAAATTACTGCTCAAGCGCATTTATTTAAAAGCTACACGGTTGAGCAATTACATTTAGGTGGCGGTACACCCACTTTTTTAACCGCAAAACAAATGACCCGTTTAATAAAGCTTTTAGAGCAGCACTTTAATTTTACGCGAACTACTGAACGCGGTATTGAAATAGATCCACGTTCGCTTGCCGAAAACATGCTTGTTGATTTAAGGATGCTTGGCTTTAATCGTGTCTCGTTTGGGATTCAAGACTTTAACGACGACGTGCAACTTGCTGTTAATCGTCCGCAAAATGCAGATACGGTTAAGCAATTAATTACACAAGCTCGCGAGCTGGGATTTCAATCTATTAATGCAGATATGATTTACGGGCTTCCTCTGCAAACACCAGAGAGCTTTAAGCAAACTATAGAGCAACTTATTGAGTTAAGCCCTGACCGAGTATCGGTGTTTAACTACGCGCATTTACCAGAGCGCTTTGCCGCACAGCGAAAGATTAAAGATGCAGATTTACCCAGTGCACATAATAAACTCACCATGTTTAAAAATACGCTGGAGCAGATGACGCAAGCAGGCTATCAATTTATTGGTATGGACCACTTTGCAAAAATCGACAACGAACTAGCTGTTGCGCAAAATGAAGGGAAATTACATCGTAATTTTCAAGGTTATACAACCCATGGAAATTGTGATTTATTAGGCTTAGGCGTGTCATCCATTTCGCAAATTGGCACTGCCATTTTACAAAATCAAAAAGAATTAAAACATTATTACCACAGCGTAGAAACACAAAGCGGCTGTGCTCTTAATAAAGGTATGCATTTAACACATGATGATGTAATTCGTGCTGATGCAATTAAGCAGCTCATTTGCCAGTTTGAATTAGATATACAAGACTTTAGTAAAAAGCATGCGCTTATATTTAATGACTACTTTGAGGATGCGTTAATTGCGCTTACGCCACTTATAAAAGATGAACTAGTCACTATAAATGATAATAAAATTAGCGTAACACCACGCGGCAACTTATTCATTCGTATTATTTGCATGTGCTTTGACGCTCATTTACAAAAACAAATAAATGCGACACGTTTTTCACGAGTGATTTAACTAAAAACTGTCCGGCATAAAAAAAGCAGACCAAGGTCTGCTTTTTCTGAGTACTCGAAAAACTAGTTAAAAACCACTTTATCGCTGCCAGGAGCCGCTTTAAACTCGATGATAATTTTAGCGCAATCGGCTTTAACTTCATCTTTGAGTGTTTCTTCAGCTTGCCAGCGAGCCTTATCTAGCTTAAAAATCTCTTTTTTAGCGTATTTTTTACGTGCATCGTGTGTCGGCATTTCTTTAACTACCTGGTACATTTTATAAATGCCAGGGTACTGTATTGTTAAATCACGCTCGCTCTCAAAGCCATATTGAGACATAAGTACCCAAATACGTAAACAGCCTTCAGAAAACTCACACTGCTCTTCATTCATTGCACGCGCAATTAAATGAATACTATCGGCTAGTTTGGCATTTCGCTTTAAACGCGACTTCTCAAGCTTTTGCTTTTGTTCAGCCTGCGTTTTAGCAATTAACTTTTTTTGCGCATTTAACTTGTACAGCAACTGACCCGCATAAAATGCCAGACCAACTATTATAGCAGCGCCTAAAAGTAAGGCTAAAATTACCGCGGTACTCATTATTTATCCTTACTATTTGTCGTCTTCATCTAACCATTCGTTGGCTAAATCGTCAGATAAGTATTGATCGAAATCAGAATTGCCTTTGCTTTCAATATCATCTTCAAAGTCATCTTCAAAGTCATCTTCAAATTCGTCTTCATCCTCGTCTTCAATACCAAGAATTTCACATAACGCCTGATGACGAGCAATACGGCTATTAAAGTACTTAGCATCTTTACCTGTTAGCATTTCACCTTCTTCATGACGCTCTACTAATTTAAGTAAACGTTCGTCATTCTCAAGTGCTTCTAGCTCTTGTTCAGGTGTGAATTCAGGCTCGATTACCTTTTTCAGCTCAATAGTTGGCTTTAAGTTGCGTTTCATTTCAACTTTAGGCTCAGGCGCAGTTGCAATTAATGGTACTGGCTTTTTACTGCCTACACGCTTATCTTTAGGCGCGTGACCACCATTGTGGCTTTCGCTATCTAGTAAATCTGGCGCGTTACGAGAACCTGGCTTAGCGCCTTTGGTTTTTTTAACTCGCTGCTCTTTTAATGCGCGCATTTCTTTAAGCTTATCTTGGCTTAAACGAACAGGTCCGTTTGCTGGGCTTTTGCGTGACTTTTTAGTTCTACTCATATCTTGATCATCTCACTTAAGAGGTTTTGAGCGAAGCGCAAATTAATGGGCATCGCAGTGCTGGCCTAGCCAGAAGAATTCAGTTTGCGCTATAGAGGTTGGGTTTCCCATTTAAAAGCGCCTTAGCTAATTAATCGCTAATTTTAAACGGTGGGTATTGTAACAGGACAAATAAAAAGGCGGTAGAGAAAACATCTCTACCGCCTGCTAATCTGAGCGCCATTATCTGGACACTTCTCCCTTCGACTTTTTTTAGTCTTTATTATTTTTATTATTATCAGTCCGTATTGTTATTATTTTTACGTTCCTTGTTACATTCCATTTTGTTTTTATTATTAAACTTCCATGAGTTTTTTATTATTATCGGCCATCCTGACACTTTTTTATTATTTCCTTTAGTAGCACTAATCTTGTGCTATGTAGTCATGCCGCGCTACTTTCCTTGATAGTAATTTCCGTTTTATTATTGTTGTTTTGCGACAGTGGTTAATTTACTCGTTAATGATTTTGTTACAACTGGTTTATATAACTTTTATTATATTAATTACATTAGGATATTAAACTTAACATAAATTACAACAACTTAAGGTGCAACAAGAAATAAAAAGAAGACTTATCTTACAACCAAACATGGTCAATGTCTTACATTTAAGCGGGCGATATCGTTAATTTTCGACACAAAAAAAGCAGCCAGGGCTGCTTTTTTTTAACACATTGTAGTTTATTTATTATTAACTGCTAAATAAATACGACTTTAGTGTAAACCACCTAAGTACTGAGATAGTACTTCAATGTCTTTATCTGTTAATTTCTTTGCAATGTCGCCCATCATGCCATTTAAGTCATTATGACGAGTACCATCACGGAATTTTTCAAGTTGAGACTTGATGTATCCTGGATGCTGAAAAGAAATTTTTGGAAACTTAGCCAGTGACGAGCCATTACCACGTGGACCGTGACATGCTGCACATGATGGAATTCCACGCTCTGCGTCGCCTGCTTTAAAAAGCATTTCGCCAACTTCAACAACATCTTTAGGTGTAGCACCTTCAGACATGTTCATTGAAGAAAAATAAGCAGCTAGATCTTTCATGTCTTGCTCGCTAAGTGGCATAGCCATAGCGCTCATTACTGGATCCATACGCCCTTCTTTGCCGCCTGACGTCATACCTAATTTTAAATCCTGAAGTTGCTTAAGGATATAATCTGGATGTTGACCTGCAATTTTAGGGTAAATATTAACCGGCGCATTACCGTCTGGGCCGTGACAAGCCGCACACGTTGCTGATTTTTCTTTACCTGCGTTTACATCGCCATCAAATGCTGTTGCGTTGCTTGCTGACAACGCACCAAGCAATATTGTTAAAGATAGTGCTATTTTTTTCATGGTGAATTCTCTGTTTCCGACCCTGTATCATCTACAATCGTGATGCTGTAATACATATATTCTACACGATAATAAATTCTCTGGCACGTTTTCTACACATATTAAGCTTATAATTTACAGGGTTTTGACTTAGATTAAGCTTTAACATGTTTTAAATGTACCATAGGTGCTGTTTTTAGGTGGTTAAATACGCTTTTTAATACATCCTTTATAGTATAAAATACGCGCCCTGAGTGAATTTGGTTTACTCAACGTTATTTTTTTAAGTTTTAGGAGAGCCTGTGCTCAAATCTCGTATCAAATATAATACTGCGTCTTTCGTAACAAGCGCTCCCGACATTACTAAATTACCTGCTGATACGGGAATTGAAGTTGCGTTTGCCGGTCGCTCCAACGCAGGTAAGTCGAGTGCATTAAATGCATTAACCGATCAAAAACTAGCACGTACAAGTAAAACACCTGGACGTACTCAGCTAATCAATACATTTGATTTAGCTGATGTTGACGATATGCGCCTTATCGATTTACCAGGCTATGGTTTTGCTAAAGTACCAATCGAAATGAAAAAGAAATGGCAGAAGTCGTTAGGCGAATATCTACAAAAGCGTCAAAGCTTAAAAGGTATTGTTATTTTAATGGATATTCGTCATCCATTAAAAGATTTAGACCGCGATTTAATTAATTGGGCTATTGGCAGTGAAATTCCAGTATTGGCTCTATTAACTAAAGCCGACAAGCTAAAGCAAGGTCCTCGTAAATCACAAGTGCTGCAAGTTCGTCGTGAATTAAGTACGCTTGATGGGGATATTACAGTTCATGCATTTTCATCATTAAAAGGCACGGGTTTACCAGAAGTGGCTAAAAAACTAGATGAGTGGTTTTTAGGTCCTGTTATTGCTGTACCACCTACCGATGAAACAATCACAGACGAAGCTAACCCAGAAGCCTAAACGCTGGCGTTACGATAAATAAAACTGCTTTCCTGCAGATTTAATAAAATAGCCGAGCTTGTCAGTCTCGGCTTTTTCAGCCCACTGATAAAATACACTTCGCGTAACACGCGCACTACAGCCATAAGGTAGCTTTAAATAAGGTACTTTAGACCCTTTGTAATCTTTTATAACTAAGGGTTGCTGAGCGCTCACTAACCACTGCCTAGCTAAATTATCAATACAACACAACACCGGCCCTTGCGCTGTATTTTCAAAACGCCAATCAACAATAATAAACGGCGCATCATCAACCGTTATTGTTATTTTTTCGGCCGGTGTTTTTAAATAAAATAGCTCACCTTCTTTACATAAAACAGAAGCAAACAGCTTCACCATGGCTAGGCGTGTTATTTCGCTGCCATCGTAAAACCATTTCCCCTCATGATTAATGACAATTGGCAGTTCACCACAATGAGTTGGCTGCCAACTATCAAAAGGTTTGCTTGGCTCGCTTAATTGCTTGCTAAGCTCACTTAAAGAAATCACTGCTTTTTAAGTGTAATTGCAAAAGTAACAGGTACTGCTGTTGCAATTGAAGGTAAGCCCGCTAGCTCTTGCAGCTTTTTAACGCCTTCGGTTACACCAAAATCAGCACTATTAATAATAATAGGTGTTAATGATGATACCGTTAAATCACCACTTTGCGTGCTGCTAACGAGTACATCAATTGCCAATGGCTTTTTATTACCGTGAAAATCAAGCTCAGCTTTAATACCCTTCAATACATATTGACCAGGCTTTTTAATATTACTCAGCTCTTTAGTTAAATTTGCAGTTAAAATCGCGTTTGGAAATTTAGCTGCTTCAAACAAAAGTGCTGTTAAACGCTCATTACGAATAGGAATTAAAGTTTCAGCTGATGTTAAATCAACATTAACGCTAAACTCACCTTTATCAGAAAGCATACCTTCAAGGTTAGTAAAATGGTGAGCTTCAGCAATCGAATCTTTTTTAATTGAAACAAAACTTAGTTGGCTTTTATCATTCACTAGCTGCCAATTGGCCTGAGCAACATTAGAAATAACTAAACTTGATAAAGAAAAACCTGCAATAGCTAATGCTTTAAACATAACGCACTCCTTAGTAATAAAATGAAAAGAATAAAAATAATATCGCTTCGATGGTACCACCTGCGATGTACCCAAACCACCTCGAAATGACGAATGAATAATACAATTGGTATGGCGCAATAAAGAATTAATTAGATAGGATTTTCAGGCGTAAAACAAAAAACGGCCCACCAAACAAGTTGGTAGGCCGGTATAGCAAACTGGGGAGAAGCTATCAATTTGTTGCACCCTTTCAGATGCATCATCAACAGGATGTCCTACAGGATAGGACAGACGGGACTTTAACAAAAGCACGCATTAAAATACAATCATATTCCTGTAAAACAGCTCGAATTGACGAACATATAACTATTTAATACAAATAGTTGCTTAAATTAACCTTATTTTAACTAAAGCTTGCATATACCTGATTGAACCGTTGTTATTCGCCATTTTTATTAAACATAAAAAAAGCGCCAAAAGGCGCTTTAATTAAAATGCTTAAACTGCATTAATGGGCTTGTTCCCAGTTGTCACCTTCATCGGCTTCAACTATAAGTGGTACATCTAGCGCAGCAGCTTGCGACATTAGTTCACAAATATGTTTTGTGTATTGTTCTGCGCAGTCTGTTTTAATTTCAAATACTAATTCATCGTGTACTTGCATAAGTAGTTTAATTGTATTTGGTGCTTGTTCGTGTACCCAACGGTTAACGCTCAGCATTGCTTTTTTAATAATATCGGCGGCAGTACCTTGCATTGGTGCGTTTATAGCAGCACGTTCGGCTCCTTTCCTGCGCGCCCCATTACGTGCGTTTATTTCTGGTAAATGTAAACGTCGGCCAAATATTGTTTCAACGTAGCCATTTTCAGCTGCTTTTTCGCGTGTTGTTTCCATGTACTCTAATACACCAGGAAAACGCTCAAAATATTTATCTATATAATGCTGCGCCTCATGGCGTGGCACATCTAGTTGACGCGCTAAACCAAATGCCGACATACCATAAATCAAGCCAAAGTTTACTGCTTTCGCCTTACGGCGCATATCGGTAGTTACATCATCAAGCTCTACACCAAATACTTCAGCGGCAGTTGCACTATGTACATCTAAGCCGTTAGCAAATGCATTTAATAGACCTTTGTCTTGTGAAAGATGCGCCATAATACGCAGCTCAATTTGACTGTAATCGGCAGCGACAATTTTATAACCATCTGCAGCTATAAACGCTTCACGAATACGACGTCCTTCTTCTGAACGAATAGGAATATTTTGTAAATTAGGATCAGTTGAACTCAAGCGTCCCGTAGCTGTAATTGCCTGATGATAAGACGTATGTACACGCTGGGTTTTCTCATTGACCATTAATGGTAATTTATCGGTGTAAGTTGATTTGAGCTTTGATAAACCACGGTGCTCTATAATTACTTTAGGTAGCGGATAATCATGAGCAAGCTCCTGCAGTACTTCTTCTGCGGTAGAAGGTGCACCTTTAGGTGTTTTTTTAATAATAGGCAACCCAAGCTTTTCAAACAACAATACTTGTAGTTGTTTTGGAGAACTTAAATTAAATGGTTCGCCTGCTATTTCAAACGCCTCTTTTTCAAGCTCAATTAAACGCTCACCTAAGCGCTGGCTATGCGCTGCAAGCATATTGCTATCTATCGCAACACCGGTGCGTTCAATATCAGAAATCACACTAACTAGCGGCATTTCTATATCTTCAAATACCGATTTTAGCTTTTCATCAGCTTCAATTTTTGGCCAAAGCACTTCGTGTAAACGCAAAGTAATATCGGCATCTTCTGCGGCGTAAGGCGCTGCTTTTTCAAGTTCAATTTGGTTAAAGGTAAGTTGCTTTTTGCCTTTTCCAGCAATATCTTCAAAGCTAATATTTTTATGACCTAGGTATTTAAGTGCTAGCGAGTCCATATCGTGACGCGTGCCTACACTATTAAATACATACGACTCAAGCATGGTGTCAAACTTAATACCATTTAGCGCAAAGCCTGCATTCGCTAATACGCTTTTGTCATATTTGAGGTTTTGCCCTACTTTAGCTTTATTTTCATCTGCCAAAATTGGACCTAGCTTTTGCATTACAAATTCAAGGCTTAATTGCTCAGGCGCACCCGGGTAGTCATGCGCTATAGGTAAATACACAGCTTCGCCCGCTTTTACGGCAAAGCTCATACCCACCAATTGCGCTTTCATGTAATCAAGGCTGGTTGTTTCAGTATCAAATGCAAATAACTCAGCACTATTTAATTGCTCTATTAGCGTACCAAATTGCGCCTCAGTTAAAATAGTTTCGTAATGAGCGTCTTCTACTTTTGGTAATTCAGTCGCTTCGGTAGGTACCGCTAGGTGTGTTTCTGCATCTTTAGGATTATCAAGTAACTCAGCTAACCAACGACGGAATTCGCACTCACCATATAATACAATTAATTCGTCTTTGTTAGGCTCTTGAAGTTTGAATGTATCAAGGTCAGATTCCACTTCAACATCGCACTTAATTGTCGCAAGTTCGTAGCTCAAAGGAAGATGATCAAGCGCAATTGCTAACTTTTCACCTATTTTACCTTTAATCTCACTGGCATGATCCATCACACCTTGAAGAGAGCCATATTTTTCTAACCATTTAACCGCAGTTTTAGGTCCACAACCTTCAACACCGGGAATGTTATCGACCTTATCACCCATTAATGCTAAGTAATCGATAATAAGTTCAGGGCCTACACCAAACTTTTCAACCACAGTAACGGGATCTGAAATACTGTCGGTCATCGTGTTTATTAGCGTAACGTGTTCATTAACAAGCTGTGCCATGTCTTTATCGCCAGTAGAGACGAGTACATGTCTTTTTTGCTCTGATGCTATACGTGCAAATGTACCAATAACATCATCAGCTTCAACGCCTTCAATACTAATTAGCGGAAAGCCCATCGCTTTAATAATACTGTGTATAGGTGCTATTTGAGTGCGTAAGTCATCCGGCATAGGCGGACGATTTGCCTTATATTCGCTATACATATCGTTACGGAACGTTTTACCTTTAGCATCAAATATAACCACCATATGTGAGGGATCGTATTGTCTGATCAAGCTTTTAAGCATGTTGATCACGCCATAAATAGCGCCCGTAGCTTCACCTTTAGAATTAGTTAAATGCGGCGGAGAATGATAAGCACGAAATAAATATGACGAGCCATCAACTAAAATAAGTGGGTTTTCGGGGATCTGAGCCATGATGAATTTGGATCCTAAATGCAAAAAATTAAGGTAATTATAAGCATGCCATAAGGTAGTAAATAAAACGACTGTGAATTACTGCTTATCGTGTTATTAAAACTATAGCAAGCTGTGGATAAGTGTGTAGATAACAGCCACGAGCTATCCTTCCAAAGCATTGTAAAATGCCTAGAAAATACTTTAACTGTATGTTTTAATTTAAAAAAGATAATACGAGGTTCTTTTTTTATTATTTTAAACCAATGTGGAAAAAGGTTTTCTAACGACTGCTTGTGTTGTTATTCACTTTGATTATTCGCGTCCATTTAAATAACCGGAGGAGTATTCTAGCACAATGGATCGAAGATCATAGCGATCCTTTATAATTTTTTTAAAGGCAAAGTGATCGCAAATGGCATAAACCGCAAAACAACTTGCATAGAGAATGATTTTTGAACTAGAAATTTATTTTCGCGAGAAATTTTGAGCATGTTAGACTTCATCCGATCGACTTATAAAAAAGACTTTAGGGGCACAAAAGCATGAAAAACGTAGCGGTAATATTAGCAGGATGTGGTGTGTACGATGGTAGTGAAATTAATGAAGCAATTTTAACTTTATTACATATAGCCAAAAATGGCGCAACTTATCAGTGTTTTGCACCGGATATTGAACAACTTCATACCATTAACCATTTAACGGGCGAAGTAATGCCTGATAAACGTAATGTATTAACAGAAGCGGCTCGTATTGCACGGGGTGACATTAAATCGCTGCTTGAACTAAATGTAACTCAGTTTGACGCATTAATTGTACCTGGCGGTTTTGGCGCTGCAAAAAACTTATGTGACTTTGCAATTAAAGGCGTAAAAGCAAATATTAATAAAGACGTACTTGATGCTTGTAAATCATTTGCAAAAGAAAATAAGCCTGCTGGTTATATGTGTATTGCACCCGCTTTGATCCCATTTATTTACGATAACGCTGTACTTACTATCGGTAACGATGCAGAGACAGCACAAGCGCTAAGCACATTAGGCGCTAAACATATAAATTGTGCAGTAGATGATGTTGTTATTGATCAGCCAAATAAGCTAGTTACCACCCCTGCTTATATGCTTGCGCAATCAATTCTTGAAGCCGATGCAGGGATCGAAAAACTAGTTAGTAGCGTATTATCAATAAATTGATCTTAGGATCTAAAAAGTTAATTGTATGGCTGTTTGCAATTATTAAATTGCTTAACAAAAAACAGTAAATAATTAAATTTTATTGCGTTAACGCAAAAAGTAGTCAGTTTTATTAATAAAAACGCCTCTTAGCATTTTATAAATTGGCTCAGAGAGTTATAATCGGTTTAATTTCCGTCATCTTTAATCGTGATTGATCACGTTCAAATCGAAGTGAGCAAGGCAAAATGAAAAAATTAACAGCTGCAGCATTATTAATGCTAGCAACCACAGCATACGCACAGCCATATGATAACTCTATGACTGAAGATGCAATTAAAGCACGTCTCGCGCCGGTTGGTGCTGTATACCTTGAAGGCGATAAAGCTGCTGTAGCAGCGGCGCCTACTGGTCCTCGTTCTGGTGAGCAAGTGTATCAAGGTGCATGTTTTGCATGTCACGGTACTGGTGCACTAGGCGCGCCTAAATCGCCTGACGATTGGGCTCCACGTATAGCTAAAGGTAAAGACACATTACTTGAGCATGCACTAAATGGCTTTAATGCTATGCCTCCAAAAGGCACCTGTATGGATTGTTCTGATGATGAGATAAGCGCTGCTATCGACTTCATGACATCTAAGTAAATACAGCTGAAATACACAAAAAAGGTTTACTTCGGTAAGCCTTTTTTAATACCTAAAATAGTGTTTCTAGCCAGTATGGTAGTACGAATATCAACTTGACGATAAGCGCTAAAAGTGAAAGTATAAGGCTAATAACTATACAATAAAAATAGCCGGTTAGATCATTGGAAGATAAACACCCTGTATCGAGTAAATTAGCGTATCAAAATAAACGTCTTAAAGCGCTACTAAAAAAATACAAACAATCACATCACTTACAAAGTGCGCTGATCCAATTATCAGAGCAAGCTAGTACTGTTGCCGAGCTAACTCTATTATACCCTGCCATCCACGATATTTTACAAAAGTATGTACCGAGTAAAAGCTTTTATGTGGTGCTATTAAATCAACACAGTCAATCATTAGAGCTATCTTACTTCTCAGATGAGAAAGACGGTATTGCTGTTGCCCTTAATCAATCAAATAGCTTTGATGAAGGAGCAACTGGTTATGTGTTTAAGCAAGGTAAAACAACATGCTTTACGAAGAAGCAAATGCAAGACGCTGCAGCCGAAGGCTTATTTAAAGCATTAGGCACACCAGCAGAGCATTGGGTAGGCGTACCTGTTTACCAAGAACATAATATTATTGGTGTATTAGCAGCGCAAAGTTACGATACAAAACAAGGTTATAGTTCACAACAAATACAATTACTCGAGTTTATGTCGCTTTATTTAGCAACTGCAATAGAGCGTGTAAAAAAACGAGAGCTCCTTGAATCGGAAGTAAAGATTCGCACCCGAGCACTCACTCAAAGTAACGATGCATTGAACCTTGAAATAGAGCAACGTAAACGCGCACTTCAACGTCAACAAATTCTGTTCAAAATATCTGAAATAGCAACGCAAGCTAAAAATCTTGATGATGCTTACTTTCAGATACATCAAATAATAAAAACAATTACCTATGCAGAAAACTTATATATTGCACTTTATGATAAAGAGTCTGGCTGGATAAGCTTTCCTTATTGTGTTGATGAATTTAAAGAAAATACACAACCAAGACGCTTTGCTAAAGGTTATAGTGAATTGGTAATAAGCACTGAAGAAACGCAACTAATACACCCATGTAGGGCAAAAGAATTAATAGACAGCGGTGTAGTACAAAGAGCCAAGCCTGTACAAAAAGAGCAAATGGCCACCAGTTGGCTAGGCGCTCCACTTAAAACCGCTCAAGGTGTTATCGGCCTTATTGTTTGCCAAGCTTACGATAATAAACATATTTTCAGCCAAGATGATTGCGAGTTAATTACCTTTGTATCACATCAAATTGCAGCTGTTTTGCAGGCAAAGCTAGCCAATCAAGCGATTGCAAAAAGCCATCAAGAACTCGAATTTAGAGTAAACGAAAAAACCAAAGAATTGCGCCAAACTAACCTTCACTTACAAATGCAAATTGATGAGCGTAAAAAAATAGAGCAACAGCTTTATCATGATGCACACCATGATTCACTTACTAGCTTACCTAATCGTAGCCTATTTTTAACTCAGCTTGAAAAAACGCTACAACATTATCAACGTTTTCCTGAGCATCACTTTGCCGTTTTATTTATTGATTTAGATAAATTTAAAGATATTAATGACCAGTTGGGCCACCATGCTGGCGATCAGTTTTTAATTAATGTCAGTGAGTTATTCGCCCAATGTATCCGCGAACACGATTTACTAGCACGCTTAGGTGGCGATGAGTTTGTTATTTTATTAACGCATTTAACTGAGCCTCAACAAGCAGAAGATGTTGCAAATCGCATTATCGACTTAATGGAAAAGCCTTTTTGCCTTAAAGGGGAATATTTACAAAGTGGTGCAAGTATAGGGATAACCTATTCAAAGAAAAGCTATATGCATACGGATGAAATTATTCGTGATGCTGATGCCGCAATGTATCACGCTAAAAACTCAGGAAAAAATCGCTACGAGCTATTTCATCCGCTACTAACACAATCAATACCTGCGCAGGCTCTAAAAGCACAACATCACCTTGATATATTACCTATGAGCTTTAGAGGCTCAGAAATAATTACGCTTGATGAGCAGCATCAGTCTGAATCTTTATTTGAAGCATTTGGTGAACACCCAATACTTGGCTTTACTAGCTTTGATATTTTGAAAAAGTTTGCATCAGATAAAGAACAGCACCTCGAGATAGAGTTACAGTTATTACAACGCGCTTATGCACAAGCAATTACCGCAAATGTAACTATGGCGCTGGTTCCTTGTTCTGGTTTACTACTTGAGGAGCACGAATTTGTTTTATTTACAGATACGCTAAATAAACAACAAGGACATAGCCAGCTCTGTTTGCTATTTGATGAGCAAGAGATTCGCCATGCAAGTGCAACACAAATAGAAAACCTCAAAAAGCTGCCGCAACTAGGCTATTCGATTGGTTTAAACAATTTTGCTAAAGATAGATGCGAACTGAATTTACTAACCGATATTAACTTTGATTATCTGCTACTTAGCTCGACCTTTAGTAAACGTGTTTTACAACAAGAAAGTTACGATTTTCAGCTACAAGGTGTGCTAGCAATTACGAAGCTAAAAGCAATGAAAGTTATTGCTAAAGGGCCATCAATACTTAATTTTAGAGCTTTACTAGACAAGCACGGTTTGGCATTTTTTGTGGGAAAACAACACGCTCTAGTGTGTTCTGAGTTACCTGAAATACAAGCAACCCAGTCTTTATGAAATTAGCCTGAGGTATTACTCAGGCTTTTTAAACATTGCACGAAGGTTAGCGACCCTTGCTTGGCCTTTTTCCATTCGCTCTGCTTGCGTATTTGGCGCTTTTTTGTTTTCGAACGCGAGATCGTCCTGCGGTAATTCTTGTACAAATCGGCTTAACTCAGTTTGTGAGGTTTCACCAAATTGACGACGTATTTTTGCATAAGTAAGTGTTAACTCCTGCTGTGCACGAGTAATACCAACATAAGCTAACCGACGTTCTTCATCTACGTTATCTTCATCAATACTTACCTGATGCGGAAGTAAGCCCTCCTCCATACCCACCATAAATACGTACGGATACTCTAGGCCCTTTGATGCATGTAGTGTTGATAAGTGCACTGCATCGGTTTCATCTTCTTCTTCGTTGCGCTCTAGCATATCCCGAAGGGTTAGCTTGCTAACAACCTCAGCTAATGTCATTGGTTCGTTGTCGGCATCACCGGTCAACATATCGGTGATCCAGCGATACAATTCAGATACGTTTTTCATACGCATTTCAGCGGCTTTTGCGCTTGGTGACGACTCGTACAAATATGCCTCGTAATTAATGTTACGCACTAAGTCTTTAACAGCTTCGAGCGTATCACCACGTACTGCGTTATCAGATAGCTCAACAACCCAGCGTGCAAACCCAGCAAGCGCATTAAAGCCACGCCCTTTTAATCTATAACCTAAATCGTTATCAAAACAAGTAGCAAATAAGCTCACGTGTTTTTCGTTAGCGAGCGTTCCAAGCTTTTCAAGTGTGACCGTGCCTATTTCGCGTCGTGGTGTATTTACAATACGTAAAAATGCATTGTCATCATCTTGATTAACTAGCAAACGTAAATACGCCATAATATCTTTAATTTCTGAACGAGCGAAAAACGACATACCGCCACTAATTTTATAAGGGATACGGTTACTCATTAATGACTTTTCAAAGCCACGTGCTTGATGATTACCACGATATAAAATCGCGTAATCTTTATAGCTTGTGCGCTTCATAAACTTATGCGAAATTATTTCAGCAACTACGCGTTCAGATTCATGCTCTTCATCGCGGCACCCTATTACTTTAATCGGCTCACCATAACCTAGTTCACTAAATAACTTTTTTTCTATGTCATGTGGGTTATTCGCAATTAAAATGTTAGCCGCTTTTAGTATTCGTCCTGCACTTCGATAGTTTTGCTCAAGCTTTATAAGTCTAAGCCCTGGGTAGTCTTTACCTAATAACACTAAGTTTTGTGGGCGAGCACCACGCCATGAGTAAATTGATTGATCGTCATCACCTACCACAGTAAAACGGGCACGCTCGCCTACTAGCAATTTAACAAGTTGATATTGGCTTGTATTGGTATCTTGATACTCATCCACCAGCAAGTATTTAAAGCGTTGCTGCCAGCGCTCACGAGACGTGGCGTTATTAGTAAGTAACAAAGTAGGGATCATAATTAAATCATCAAAATCCAGTGCGTTATAAGCACGTAGCTGATTTTGATAGCGAGCATACAGCTGTGCAAACAATGCCTTTTGCGCATCACGCGCTTCGCGTATTGCTTGCTCTGGCAGTACTAATTCATTTTTCCAACTACCAATTTCCATTTTAAGTAGTTTGAGTAAGTCCTTGTCTTTTTTTAGCTCATCCTCGGTGAGTTCACTAAGAAGCTGATTAGTATCTTGATCATCAAATAACGAAAAGCCGGGTTTAAACCCTAATGTACTTAACTCTTTTTTTATTATTTCTAAACCAAGTGTATGAAACGTTGATACCCATAAACCTTTAGCGTCTTGTTTACCAAGCGTTTGCAGTACTCGCTCACGCATTTCTTTGGCTGCTTTATTGGTAAAAGTAACGGCGGCTATATTTCGCGCTTTGTACTCACATTTTTTCACTAAATAAGCGATTTTATTAGTAATAACACGGGTTTTACCAGAGCCTGCGCCCGCGAGTACTAAGCAGGGACCACTAATATATTTTACGGCTTCATCTTGTTTAGGATTGAGTTTCATAACGACCAAAGAAATTTAAAAGACGCACAATTTTAACGTAACCATAACTGCGAGCATAGCAATTGCCTTAATTAATTAAGGTAAAGATGATCATGTGTTAAATACCGTGGGTATAAGGTAATATTAGTTATTATTATTTTAGGCCGCATCGAAGGGACAATTATGATCAACCCAGCAAAACTTGAAGAAATTGCTAAGCAAATTACTAGCAATATGCCACAAGGTGTAAAAAACCTAGCAGACACACTCGAAGGTAAAACAAAGCAAGTTTTACAAAACAAGCTTGCTGAGATGGACTTTGTGAGCCGTGAAGAATTTGATGTGCAAAGCCAAGTACTTATTCGTACTCGCGAAAAGTTAACTGAGCTTGAAGCTAAAGTTGCCTTACTTGAGCAACAACTTAGCACTAAAACTGACGCTGAATAATTATACCAATTGCATTAAATTAGTGATCTATTATAGCGATAAGGAAATAGCTCTATAACAAGGCTAAAATTATGATACATAGTTGTTCTATATAAATAATTTTTAACGTAGTTAGTGAGTTATTTAATACGCTAGAATGATCATGTTTTTAATAAAATTGGTATTAATTTAATGTACAAAAAAGGCAGCTTAGGCTGCCTTTTTGCGCTTTACTAAGTTTATTCAAATAGCTCATCAAGTACATAGTAAGATAACTTAACCTGCTGCGCTAAACTCACACTCAGCATTTTTTGCGCAACTTGCTCGCCAGTTATTGGTTTGTAACGCTTTAAAAACGCAAATCGTGTAACAACAGGAAAAATAATACTGCCTATCTTTTCTGCCACTCTAAATTGCTCACGATCACCTAATAATAAAGACGGTTGTAAAATACTTATTTTATCAAAAGGGAGTGCTTTAATATGTTGCTCAAGCTCACCCTTCATTTTCAAATAAGCACTATTACTGTGCGTGTTCGCCCCGCTTGATGACACTAAGCAGTAATGCGTAACACCATTACATGCCGCTAACTGCGCCGCTATAAACTGATAATCAAAATCTACTTTACGCTGAGCTTGTGTAGAGCCCGCCCGTTTACGGGTTGTACCCAAACACGAAAACAATACGTCACCTTTAAAAAGCTCAACGTATTGAGTTAATTTTTCAAAATCAATAACGTGATTAACTAGCTTTGCGTGTGTAATAGGCAAAGCCCGACGACTTAACGTAACCACTTTGGTATAACGATCGCTATTAAGTAGCTTGTGTAGCAACTCATTACCGACCAAACCTGTAGCACCTATTAATATCGCCGTTTTAGTCATAAATTTATTTATTTTCGCCCACTTTATTAAGTACGTGCTGCACTGCTTTTTTGTAGCTTTGCGTTTCTTCACTCGCGCACGTTACTACAGATTCTAAATCATGAAGATGGCCGTTTTCTAAACCATAAACCCAACCATGAACGCTTAGCTCTTGGCCGCGTTCCCACGCATCTTGCACGATGTTAGTACGGCATACATTACGTACTTGCTCAATTACATTTAGCTCAATAAGGCGGCTTAAACGTTCGCTTTCTGGCATTGCATCAAGTTGTTCAAGATGCTTTTCTTTTACATCCCCTACGTGGCGTAGCCAATTATCAATAAAGCCGAATTTTGCATTGTTTAAAACGGCTTGTNCCACCACAGCCATAGTGACCTACTACCATGATATGTTTTACTTTTAAAACCTCTACAGCGTACTGCATAACCGACAAACAGTTATGGTCAGTGTGTACAACCACGTTAGCAACGTTACGATGTACAAATAATTCGCCTGGTAATAAATCAACTATTTGATTAGCAGGTACACGAGAGTCTGAACAACCAATCCATAGATACTCTGGATTTTGTTGCATTGATAAAATTTTAAAAAACTCAGGATCAGCTTCGCTTGTACGTGCAGCCCAACGTTTATTGTTATCGAATAAATTTTTTAACTTTCTCATTGCATCTCTTATTAAGTCGAGGACGGAAATTTAATGGATATTAGCAAGAATCAAAATATTACGAGGCGTTAACTGCTTTTCACAAAAAGTATTCACACTCACCTGATAGCCTTGCTGTTGCAAATATAAAGCACGATCGAGCACAAGCCAAACCTCAATTGCCCTTCTGAACACATGTCGAACCAGTTCAACTCGGTCAGTTATTTTTTTTCGAGCAACCCCAACACCTAAATATTTATTATAATCAGTATCTTGCGGTAGGTTTATTGCCTTTTTGTCTGCAGCCCATGCACAAAATGATTTAAACGAATCTGAGAATATAGCTTTGTTAACCGAAGGTACGCTTACATAATATTGCTCGCCAGTAATCGATTTTCTAAGTGCGTCAAAACCAAGCCGCCATTCTAGTTCTGTTTTGCGTACTTTTTCCAGGCGAGAAGGTGCTGTAACGGTTTCTTGTAATGCGAGCTTTAAATCGCGATGCGTTAGGTTAAGCTTGCTTTGATTTGCAACCTCACTCATTGCACGGTACTCATTAGCCGTAAATAAATGATAGCAACAAGGTGAAAAGCTAATTTGTTGAACTTTCGCTAAACTTGCTTGGCGCATAAATGCTTGGTGCAAACCACCACATGCGTGTAGCGCTACGGCATGCATATCAGCATTAAAAAATTGAGTGATATCGTCTTTTAATACATCAGCTTGGCTAAAATGCATTGCTAAGCCTTGTTGCTGTGCACTTTTTTGCCCTTGCTCGCATAAGCTTTGTTGCAGCTCAATACTATGCACATTACTTGCGCCATTAAAAGCAAGCATTCGCCCTAAGTGCCCTTTACCAGCACACCACTCTAAAACCGGTTGCTTAGTAGTAGGTAATGCAGATACAAAATCTTGTAACTGATCAAACTTACGACCTTTAATCCCGTTACTTATCCAAAATGGATAGTCGACTCGAGAGTGTGCAGAGCTAGGTAACTCACACAGCTTAGCAAGTTCATCAAGTTGGTTTATGTGTTGGCTAAAAAATTTGTATAGCTGATTTTGATCGTTATCAAGAACGGTTACCTGATCATCAGTTAGTTCGTTAAGCATGCCTTGCAGCTCTGGCCAAGGAATAGTGTCAAAATCAAACGCGGTGCACTGCCAATACTGACGATGGCTCATTAAAAGTGAATCAAGTGCAAAAAATTGCTCGGCTAAAGTCATAACAGCTTAAAAAATAAAAAGACAATTAATTATATCAGCTCAGTGAGTTCTCATTAAGCAGTTATTTTTGGCTAAAAATCAGCCGTAAATACAAAGGTATTGAAATAACACTTACCAAAATAGCGGCTATGAGCATCCAAGATAATTGCATCTTTTCGGGTTCTTGGTATTTATAAATAAAGTGAGATTTTACTTCGTCAAATTCGTTTTGCTGTATGCCATATAAGTCAGCAATTAAGCGCCATTTTGCTATCGACATATGCCCTAAACTAGTGGTGGGTGGAGTTATATAACTTTTTAGTACTTCAGCCTCAAAGGCGAGCTGATGAAAGCTTTTGCTCGGTGCATAGTTTTGCTGGGTGACTGCAATGGCTTCATCCATATTCATCATTGCATAGCGCCAACCTTTTAGGCTCGCTTGGTAGAATTTTTCGACCGTTTGCGGATTTTTCTTAAGCATGTTTTCGCTGGTAAATAAAATGTCGCTATACACGTCCATTCCATATCGCTGTGGGCAAACAAGCCGATGGGCTACGCCTTGCTGAGTCATATAATAAGGCTCTGTAGTAACATACACTTGCATAGCATCTAGTTTGTTTTCAATCCAAGCCTGAGCTGGATTCTCGCCATCGTAAACTTTGAGATTACCTACTCCTACACCACTGCGTTTAAGCATAACAAGTAACTCGGTGCTATCTTTTAGACTCACCGCTGTAATACGCTTATTAACGAAGTCACGTGGGTGAAAAATATCAGAGGTGTCTTTTACCATCCAGCAATAAGGTGAAAACTGCAGTAAAGCAGCCATAGCAACAAGAGGCTGACCATTAATGCGCTGCTGCAAAATACCAGAATGCCCTACGCCAAATTGCGCTTCACCACTTGCAACAGGACCAAAAGTATCAGGTTTCATTGGATTAGCTTGTTTAATGGTGACATCAAGGCCAACATCATTATAAAAACCTTTTTGCTTTGCCATATAATAACCGGCAAACTGAAATTGATGTGTCCATTTTAACTGTAATGTAACTGATTCTTGCGCCATTATGTGGCTGCAAAAAAAGCACAATCCAATGATTAATCCTTTAAATAGCAACGAGGTGTCCTCAAAAGCATGACGATTACCTGTAACTATATGTAAAACGTGTGATAAAGCAAGCACCCTAGTTAGGTGCCTGCCTTTAAGGAAGGGTTATACTGAGGCGAGTTTTTCGACTTTTTCTGCTTGCGGTTTTGATGTTAAAAATTGAGTAAAACACGGGTTTTGTGTTTCATCTTGTACACTGTAACCTAAGCGATTTAAATGCTCGTTAAACATCTCATACTGACTCGGCTCAATAGCAAAACCGGCTAGTACATTCCCCATAGAACCACCGTGATTACGATAATGAAACAAGGTAATGTTCCAATTACTGCCTAAAGTATCTAAAAAGCGTGCAAGTGCGCCCGGATATTCAGGAAACTCAAAGCGAAGTAGACGTTCATGTAATTGCTCTGGCGCTTTGCCCCCAACCATGTAGCGCACATGTAATTTAGCGAGTTCGTTGTCTGATAGATCGCAAAATTGATAATCGTTACTTGTTAAGTCTTGCTTTAGCTCATTAAGCTCTTGCTCGCCTTGGCGCAGGGCAATACCTACAAATATCTGCGCTTCACCAGGTCCTGCATAGCGGTAGTTAAACTCAGTAATAGCACGACCACCTAAAGAAGCACAAAACTGCTTAAAGCTGCCTTTTTCTTCTTTAATAGTAACAGCTAATAACGCTTCGTTTTTTTCACCCAACGCAGTGCGCTCTGCTACATAACGCAAACGATCAAAGTTTAAATTAGCACCCGATAAAACAGCGGCTAAGTGCAACCCTTTTAATCCCGATTGCTGACTCCACTTTTTAAGCCCAGCTGTTGCAAGGGCACCTGATGGTTCTGCAATTGCACGCGTAGATACAAAAATATCCTGCATGGCTGCACATATTTCGTCGCTAGTTACTGTAACAACCTCATCACAAAACTTTTGCGCTAAACGAAACGTTTCAGTGCCAATAATTTTAACCGCTACGCCATCGGCAAAACTACCAACGCGATCAAGCTCTACTGGCTTACCGGCTTCAAGTGCTGCTTGTAAACATGCACTTTCGTCAGCTTCTACGCCAATTACTTTTATATCTGGACGCAACGATTTAATGTAAACCGCCATACCAGCAAGTAAACCACCACCGCCAACAGGAATAAACACAGCATCAAGCTCGTTTAATTGCTGCATTAATTCACGTGCTACAGTGCCTTGACCAACAATAACGTCTGGGTCATCAAATGGTGGGACAAATATACCGTTACGCTGCTCTGTAAGCTCAAGCGCATATGCTTTTGCTGCATCAAAATGATGGCCATGTAATACAACTTCACCGCCAAGTGCACGGACTGCGCTGACTTTTATTTCAGGTGTTGTTACTGGCATTACAATAGTTGCTTGATGCCCAAGGTGAGATGCACTTAATGCAACCCCTTGAGCATGATTACCCGCAGAGGCAGTGATAACCACCGAGCCTTTAGGTAATTTATTTAATTTGTTATAGGCACCGCGTAATTTAAACGAATACACGGGCTGTTGGTCTTCACGCTTTAACCAAACATGGTTACCTAGCTTTTTACTGAGTTCAGCCATTTCGCTGACCTCAGTAACTTTAGCCAAAGGCTCCATGTTTGCTTGAATAATAGCGCGAAAATAATCGAGCTCTTGAGAGACCATAATTAACTAAGCGCCTCCAATTTAGCTAAATCGCGCACAGCGCCTTTATCGGCACTCGTTGCAAGTAATGCATAGGCTTTTAAAGCAGACGACACATAGCGCTCACGATCAACTGGTTTGTACGCCATTTTCCCGCGTGCTAATTGCTTTTGTTTACGCGCCTCAAGTTCTTCATCGCTTAGCGCTAAAGTGATTTCGCGTGTTGCGATATCAATAATGATTTTATCGCCATTTTCAACATAAGCAATTGCACCACCACTTGCCGCTTCTGGCGACACGTGACCAATTGATAAACCTGACGTACCACCCGAAAAGCGACCATCCGTAATAAGGGCACACTTTTCAGCTAAGCCTTTCGATTTTAAGTAGCTTGTTGGGTATAGCATTTCTTGCATACCAGGACCGCCTTTTGGTCCTTCATAACGAATAACCACTACATCACCGGCTTTTACTTCATTATTTAAAATACCTTCTACCGAATCATCTTGTGATTCGTACACCACTGCGGTGCCTTCAAAATGCAGCATTTCATCAACGACACCTGCACTTTTCACAACACACCCATCAACGGCTAGGTTGCCCGATAGCACAGCCAAACCACCGTCTTGGCGATAAGCGTGTTCAACGCTTCGAATACACCCATTCACACGGTCATTATCGCCTTCATCCCAACGACACTCTTGGCTCATTGCTTTAGTTGTACGAATGCCCGCAGGACCCGCACGATAAAACTTGCGCGCAGCTTCGTTAGTTGGGTCTGTTGCATCCCATTTTTTAACAAGCTCAGCCATCGTTGACCCAGCGACATGATTAACCGACATATCAACTAAACCCGCTTTACCAAGTTCGCGAACAACTGCCATCATGCCACCAGCACGGTGGACATCTTCAATATGGTACTCTGGTGTTGCTGGTGCAACTTTACATAAAAACGGTGTTTTACGAGAAAGCGCATCAATGTGCGACATATCAAAATCAACGCCCGCTTCTTGCGCTGCAGCGAGTAAATGTAATACGGTATTTGACGAGCCGCCCATTGCAATATCAACAACCATTGCATTCATAAAGGCTGTTTTATTGGCAATAGCGCGTGGCAATACATCTTGATTATCTTTTTGATAATACTCACGACATAAATCAACAATACGAGCACCCGCTTCAACATACAGTTGTTTACGGTCTTTATGAGTGGCAAGCGTGGTACCGTTACCCGGAAGTGCTAAGCCTATTGCCTCTAACAAACAGTTCATTGAATTTGCAGTAAACATACCTGAACACGAACCACATGTAGGACACGCAGAACGCTCTACTTGCTCTGAATCTGCATCACTTACCGATTCATCAGCGCCTTTAACCATGGCATCAACTAAATCAAGTTTAATATCGATGTTAGCAAGCTTAGTTTTACCCGCTTCCATTGGACCGCCCGATACAAATATTACCGGTATGTTTAAGCGTAGTGCTGCAAGCATCATCCCTGGAGTGATTTTGTCGCAGTTTGAAATACAGATCATAGCATCGGCGCAGTGACCATTTACCATGTACTCAACCGAATCAGCAATTAAATCGCGCGAAGGCAGCGAATAAAGCATACCGCCGTGTCCCATCGCAATACCATCATCAATCGCAATGGTATTAAATTCTTTAGGAACGCCACCGGCTTGGGTTATTGTCTCACCCATAAGTTCACTAAGCTGATTAAGGTGTACATGTCCTGGTACAAATTGTGTAAACGAGTTAACTACGGCAATAATCGGTTTACCAAAATCAGAGTCTGTCATACCTGTTGCGCGCCATAATGCTCTTGCGCCTGCACGTTTACGTCCTTCAGTTGTTGTTGCACTTCTTAATTTAGCCATAGTTACCTCTGTTTTTGCCGCAATAAAAGCGGGCATTCCTCATTCTAAAATTGGTAAATAACTGAGTGTCTCAGTTACTCGTAAATTATTTTTTAATTCGTAATTACACAGCCTGTTGGTGCTGTAAATTTTGTAAAGTGACTTCTTTAACATCCACTAGCTTATTTAGCTGGCTTGTTAATAGGTGAATAGGTTTATCACTATCTACCGTCATGGCTACATTGTATAACCCATCATCTATATTGAGTTGAAAATGCGTAAGGTCAAAACCACGATGACGCACCACTCGTAAAAAGCGCTCTACCGCTATACTTTGGCTTTTTAATGCAATAGTTAGGCTATGTTTCATTTTGCTTTCTCCGTCATCATTTCGTCGTTAGCAGCCCCAGGTGGTACAAGTGGCCAAACATTTTCTTTATCATCAATACAGGCATGTACTATGTACGGACCTTTGCTGTTTACTAATGCAGTAATAGCATCATCAACTTGGTTTGCATGGGTAATTGTTTGCCCTGGAATACCAAATACTGCAGCTAATTGAACAAAGTCAGGGTTATCCGAAAGGTTAGTTTCAGAGTAACGGCCATCAAAAAATAGTTCCTGCCATTGGCGAACCATACCCAAGCGTTGGTTATCTAAAATTAATATTTTTACAGGTAAATTATTACGGCGAATAGTGGCTAATTCTTGAATATTCATCATTATTGAACCATCGCCCGACACAGTAATAACAAAGTCATCAGGGCGTGCTACTTGTGCGCCAATAGCGGCCGGTAAACCAAAGCCCATTGTGCCAGCGCCACCACTGCTTAAATGATTACTCGGGTGGCTAAACTTCATGTGCTGTGCTACCCACATTTGGTGCTGACCCACATCGCAACACACAACACCAGTTTTTGGCATGCGTTGGCTCAGTTGGTTTAATAAGTACGGTGCATAAACCTTTTCACCCGGGTAGTCGTAACGCCACGCGTGCTTAATATTCATTTCTTTGTTTGTGTCACACCACGCTTTAGGTGTTACAAAGCACTCAAGTGCGGGTAAAGAGGTTTTTAAATCAGCAATTAATGAAGCTTTAGCTGGTTTACGCTTACCTACTTCAGCGGCATCAATATCTAAATGAATTACTTTAGCTTTAGCTGCAAATTTAGCTAAGTTACCCGTTACGCGGTCATCAAAGCGCGCACCTATACACACAAGTACATCACATTCCTGCACTGCAATATTAGCAGATTGAGTTCCATGCATACCAAGCATGCCTAAGTAGTGCTCGTAGTCAGGTAATACACTGCCTAATGCTTTAAGTGTTGATACAGCAGGCATCTGCGTTTTATTTAAAAACTGCATTAGCTCTTCTTGCGCATCGGCGGCTTGTACGCCGCCACCTACATACGCTACAGGCTGTTTAGCCTCACTCAACAATTGATTAGCAATAGCAACTTGCTTTAAATCTAACTCAGGTAAGTATTCATCAGCCGCAAGCCAAGGTTTAAAAGGTACTTGCGCCATTTGAATATCTTTAGGGATATCGACAAGTACAGGACCTGGACGACCGCTTTGCGCTAAATGGATAGCTTCTTGTAGTATTTCTGCTAAGTCTTCCGCTCGTTCTACCATGTAGCTGTGCTTAGTACACGAAAGCGACATACCTAATACATCTATTTCTTGAAATGCATCTGAACCAATAGCTGCAGTAGGCACTTGGCCGGTGATCGCCAATAATGGCACTGAATCCATCATTGCATCGGCAAGAGCGGTTATTAGGTTAGTTGCACCTGGGCCCGATGTTGCAAAACACACACCTAATTTACGCGTACTGCGAGCATAACCAACAGCTGCAAACCCTGCACCTTGCTCATGGCGAGTAAGGTAATGTTTGACTGGCGCGCCATACAGCGCATCGTAAATTGGCATAATAGCTCCGCCTGGGTAGCCAAATACTTCATTTACGCCGTGTTTGGCCAATAAGTCGATTGTTAGTTCTGCGCCTGTCATTAATAAACCCTCATTCCTCAGTGACAACCCAATTACATTTTTACGCTAAAAATTTTACCCTTAAAACTAAAAAGCCCTCCGAACGGTTAAGTGCGGAGGGCTCTTTAATGCTTAAGTTTTTAAAGCACTACGAAGCCCTCGCGGGAATAATCACCACGATAATAATCAGGACTAGGTTAAGTGCGTTTGTAAGCATGTAATTAATACCAAATTTTGTTCAATTATCGCGAAGGTTATTCCTTCGCTCTCTTTTTATATTAGTACCGCGCTAGGCCCTTTAAGTCAACACCAAAGTTAATCTAACAAAAAGACTAAAACACAATTTATCAGGTTTTAAAATTCACTATATAAGTTAGTAGTGGTTTTTTTATGCTCTAATTTTAATCTCAGAAATTCACTATTCTTATATCCCTTATTTAAGGTTTGATTAATTTTTGAGAATATTTTTATAAATAAAATTATTTATCACCTTCAGGTAATGCGTAGGTTCTCTTAAGCGTCTCTTAAGTGTTGTTGCATAGCATGGCGTTGTTATTTTTAACGAGCCTAAACATGAGCGTAATTAGCCTAACTGTAGAGCTTATGTAACTTAAATGGCTTTACTATTACGGCCAGTAATACCGAAAGCAATACGCTAACGTTGATATTAACGTTACCTCTGAAGAAAATTTAGGTTAGTATTTACACTACTAATTTTGAGATTTTAAGGACAAACCATGAATGCTCTTATCCGTGTTAGCCACTTTTTTATTGTGGCATTACTTATAACATTTAGCCTTAACAGCTATGCAGCTCCTGCTTTATATAAAATAGAAAAAAATGGCGTCAGCTCTTACTTGTTTGGCACTGTACACGTTGGTGATGCCAGCATGAAAGGCTTACCTAAAAATGTAACCGATGCAATTAGTGCAAGCAAAGAAGTGATTGTTGAAGTTGATATAAGCAAACTTACTCCCCTTGAAATGCAGCAGCGCTCAATGCCATTTATGATGCTAAGTGACGGTAAAACGTTGCAAACTGAGCTTTCAAAACAAAATTATACCAAGTTAAAAGATTACTTTGCTAAAAAGTCGATTGATATTGCTATGTTTAATGGCTTAAAGCCTTGGGCTGTTATGGTGACTATGATGCAAATTGAATTTCAAAATGCAGGTTATTCGGATAAAACCGGCATAGATAAGCAAGTGCTTAGTTATGCTAAAGAGCATAATATTAAAATTGGCGAGCTTGAAACCCTAGAGCAACAACTACAAATGTTTGATGGTATGGCGCTATTAAGCAATGAAATGATTGAAGAAACCTTTGAGCAACTAGCCGATATTAATACTTACTTTATCAAGTTAGTTAATGCATGGAAAAGCGGTGACATGGACACACTAACTGATTACTACAACATGAGTTTTGATGACAGTAATTACGGTGAAATTAGCGAGCAAGTAATGCTAACTAACCGCAATAATAATTGGGTTAAACAACTCACACCGCGCTTAGCAAACGAGCAGCTATTTATTGCTGTAGGCGCCCTGCATTTACCTGAAAAACACGGGTTACTTAAACAACTTCGAGATAAAGGCTTTAGCGTTACTCGTCTTTAAAATAAAAATGGGTTGAGTGAGTTTTCGCTCAACCTTTCTCTGAGTTTTTAATGAAAGTCTTCCATTTTTAAGTAGCTCTCTATCCCTTTAATTTTGTCTGCCGCATGATGATTTACATAAATCACAGTACTTGTATTGGCAGCACAAATCTTCTCTATTAATAGCAGTACACGTTGCCTGTTTGCTTCATCTAAGCCTAAGCAAGGTTCATCTAAAATAAGTAGTGTAGGATGCTTTACCATAGCCCGCACAATTAACAGCATACGTTGATCGCCGTACGAAAGCTGGGTGAATGAGGTATTTTGTTTATCACTTAAACCAATAAATGCCAACCACTGTTGAGCAATATTAATTTGTGCGTCGCTCGGTTTTTGATATAAACCTATGCTGTCGTAAAATCCTGAAATAACAGTATTTAAAGCCGATATACTTACGCGGTAATCCATATGTAGCGCGTTAGATATAAAACCAATATGCTGTTTTATATCCCAAATACTCTCCCCTGTTCCACGTTTAAAACCGAACACTTCAATGTCATTGTTATAACACTGTGGGTTATCACCTGTTATTAAATTTAATAAGCATGTTTTGCCTGAACCGTTCGCTCCACTGAGCTGCCAATGCTGATGCTTTTTTATAGTCCAATTGAGATTTTTGAATATGCTTACGTCACTATAACTAACTTTAGCATTACTCAATTTAACTAAGGTATTACCGGTGAATGCCTTTTGCTCTTGTTCGGTATCATGAGATGGCACATCTAATGAGGTATGTTCTAAATGAAGTAGTTTTAGTAAATCACTCAATTGCTCACTGCCTGGCTTTGCCAAAGTATGTAACAAGTAACCTTGGTTTACATAACCATAGTGAGTAATGAATGAAGGGATTTCGTCTAGGCGGTTTAGTACAAAAACAAAAGTAATAGTTTGGCTAAGTTCTATGAGTATTTTATTAAGCTGCTGGCAAGATTGTACGTCGAGTCCATGAAATGGCTCATCAAGCACGACTAACTCACTATGGGAGCTGAGTGCTTTTATAAGTAGGAGTTTACGAGTTTCTCCCGTTGAAAGGTCTCTAAAATGCCTATTTAGTAATGAGCTAAATTTAAATAATTCTATTAGCTGCGCTAATAACTCATCATTATTACTATGCCCTGTAAAAATAAGGTCTTTAACGAGGGTGTGCTTTTCATGCTCTAATTCTTGAGCTAGTAACTGTTTATGCGAATCAGAAGACACGAGCATAAGCTTATTAATACTACTTATACGCTTACCAGTTTCGCACTTAGCCTCACCGATTAACGCAGCTGTCAGAGCAGATTTACCCGCTCCATTAGCACCTAAAAGCAACCAATGCTCTCCTAGGTTCACTTGCCAATCTAGGTTGCATATATCGTAACGGCTTTTACCTTGCCCTTGTAAATAACCATTAAATTGCTCAAGCGTAATTGACTGCACTAACTTTTCCTAATAAACCTTAAAACAGCAAGTTAACGTATATTAAAAGTGCTTAGCAAGCTTGTTATCTGCAAAATTAATTTATTTCACTAGGGCGTATTGATCTTTGTGGATTGAAATTTGTTCAATCTAGGGGCGATTAAATCGCGGCGCGAGGTTTGTAACCTAGTGGGCTAAGTCAAAACCGAGTAACAAAGAGTTAATCGTCCCTAGAAAGAACCCAATGGGCAGCGCATGTTTGGTATTTATGCTGCGTTATCGCCTATTTATGGGGAATAACCACGCTACATAGGCTCTGCCTTGCCTAAAAACCAAACAGTCTGCTGCAAATTCAACTACCAAAGATCAACACGCCCTAGCAACGCTAATACTATTTAATGCATCTTCAATTGCTTGTTTATTTATTGGTTTATGAATATGAAGGTTAGCCCCGTATTTATAAACTCGCTCCATATCTTTTTGTGAGGTATTTGCTGTTATAACAATAATTGGCGTTACCTTATTAAGTTCAGAGCGTATTTTTTTAATCGCCTCAAACCCATCCATTACTGGCATATTTAAGTCCATAAAAATAATATCGTAGTGATTTTTACATACCATGTCGCACGCCACTTGGCCATTTTCAGCGCAATCATAGGTTAAATTTAACAAAGTAAGTATTCTGGTCAATAACATGGTATTTAATGGGTTATCTTCTACAACTAAACATTTTAGTTTGTTATTTATTTTACGAGATTCTGGGAAATCTTTACTGACGATTATTGGTAAACTCAACGATACCAACGCTCCATGGACTTCATTATTTTTAAAAGTAATTTCGCCGTGCAAAGCTTTTACAACATACTGAACTCGAGTCAGGCCTGTTCTTAACCCTTGGAAGTGGTTTGTTTGTTTAAATGAATCAAATTCAAGCTCAGTAATCTCTTTCGAAAAACCACAGCCAGTATCACTTACCGTTACACACAGCTCGTCATTAAAGAGCTTAGCAGATACAGTAATTTCACCTTCAGTCGTAAACTTAATAGCGTTACTAATTAACTCTGTTAATGTGTGCTGAAACCGTTGATGATCCAATTTACAGACAAAATTTAACGAGTCATCTAAATAACTAACTAGTTTAAGACCTTTTTGCTGACAAGCATGCTCGTAAGCCATTAGTACTTTATTACACGACTCTAGAAGGTTTTCATTTTTAAAATGCGGTACCCACTTACCAGCGCTTAAAGCTTGCAAGTCTTGCAGCTCATCTAATATGGTTATTAACCTAAGTGCGCAATAATTGGCTTGGATTTTCACACTTTGCTGTGCATCAGAAACCTCTAGTTCTTCAATAGATGTTATAAGACCCTGCAAAGGAGTTCTGAATTCGTGACTTGCTCTGGCAATAAAGTGCTCTTTATTTTGGCTTGTTTGATGAACAAAATCTTTTTGTTTTTTTAGTTTTATAAGCGTATCTGAAACCTCTTTTTCCATTGGCATAAAAACAAACCTTAGCTCAACAAGTAGCAACGCCATTGCCAATAACCAGCATAATATCTCTATATTGATGACCCTGTTTATTTTTTTAACAGCTTGGGACTCGAATAAGCTGACCGCTTTGTCAAGCTTAGCTAATAGCATTTCAACATGCTCTATTGAAAAGAGAGACTGGTTTACCTCACCTTTTTGATACAAAAGCCTCTCAGTTTGTTCTACATATTCTAATACGGTCTTATCCAAGCCAGTAGTTGTACCAAAATATAAATCCACTAATGCTGAATCTAAATAAATGTATTCACCATCAGAATTTTTTGTTAATAATGTTTGGTGGGATTTTTTAAATGTATTGAGAGATTTCTCAAGCGATTCAGTATGAAGTGGTGAGTAATTACTAATGTTGAGTATGGCATTGCTATGCCACGCTATTTTTTGCGACAGCATTCTTTGCTTACCAGCAATATTAATAACTTTTGCATCGTATTTTTGAACGGAGAAGCTATATTGTAACAATAGAGCAGAACCACTGATTAGAAGAGCAATAGTCAATAACGCCCATCGATATCGCTTTCTAACACTTTTAATAATATCGAACATGCAACAGCCTGTTCTTTATTTAAGTGTAGACTAATTTTATAAAACAAAAAATCAGTTAGAGTAATTATGTTTTTAAGTTAATAAGCAATAAAAAGCCCAGCAAAAACTGGGCATATTAAGGTAAGCGTTAACGGTTCTCTAATCGATTATAGTCAAACATTCCATATTCTATACCTCGATATTTTTTAGCCGTTTCGTGCAATATATCGCTGTATTGCCAAAACTGTGGGTGAGTGCGGCGAATACCATATTTACTTTTTAAAGCGCGATAATCAGCTTCAATTTGCATCATTGGTAATTGCTCAGCAAAAGCATTCACTTGTTGCTCATTATTTAAATACCAAATAGACGCCGGGTAATCTCCAATAAAGCCGGGAACTATTGTAGCTGTATCTTCATTATAAGCACGCTGCCCATCTTCGTTTAATAAACTAGATATATTGTAGTGCGCGTTATGATGGATAATGGTGTAAGCCTTATGACTATTATCGGCTTGCTTAACTAATACAAAAGACAATTGTGGTAATAAATTGATCGCTTTTGCTGGCATGTTATTTATTATACTTAACTCTTTAGAAACTTTAGTATAATCATATTGCTCACTTAATACAGGCGCTAAGGCTTCTTTCATCAAGGTATATAGCTCATGCTGTGGATCATCAGTTTCATAGTTAATACCACTTGGCTGGCTAAATTCACGATTGCTTTTAAAGAACTTAGATAAGTCAGGTGGTGAATTACGGTACCACTGCTTTTTGATTTGATTACGCTTGTGCTCAGGTAATAGAGCTAAAAAGTTTTGCTCTCCCTCTAAACGTAAAAAATCCATATATAAACGTGTAACCAATTGATGGCCTATATTTCCGTATACATCAAAGCCTGCCACAAGCAAATAATGAATACGTTCAAATAACGCATAATCAAGTATCCACGTGGTTTTAGGCTCTTGACCAATAAAACCTTTAACAACAGTTGCACTATCAAAATGGCGGAAAATAGTCAGCGCAGCATTTTTATTATGCCCATCACCTTTCCAAAGCAAGTCAGTTGTAAGATGCTCACCACCTTTGAACATTTCGTTAGCAAGCTCAACTTTTGCCTGTAAATATTTTTTCTCACGAACTGAATATTTAACCCAGCTAGAAATAGGTAACGCATTACTTTCTTCTGCAGCAGGAAGTTCTAACGCTTCCTCATGTTGCATTAGCATTTCTCCTACAGCAGGAGTCGCAACCTTATCAGGATCAGCAAATGCCACCCAAAAGTGATCGTTTATAACATTTAAAGCAATCTGACCACGACAAACAGGCCCCTTTATAAAGCCCATAATAATAAGCTCAGACTCATCAAGCATAAACTGATATTTAGACTTAATAGGGATCACTTCGAAGGTTTTAAAAGGATTAGAAGCCGACTCTGCTTTATAGCTAGGCATTTGCGTGACAGTATAATCTGGCGCAATAAACTGCTCGTATAAACGCAGTAACTTAGCTTCATTAAGCTCAAGCGGTAAATGCGTTTTAGAAAGTATTGTTGTACGCTCTTGCATAAAGCGATAATAAACACGGCTAACTTTAGGATCGTCATATGGACGACGCGTATTTATTAACTTTATTGTCTCACCAGGAGGCGTACTTGAGCGAACGAGTTTAAAAAAGCTTTGTGGGTTCTCTGATGTAAAATAAATATGGGCTAAAAACCAATGCTCATAAATATAACGTGCTGATAACTGATACTTTAAATTATCTTGATTTAAAAAGGCCTCCCAGCCCTTTATTTTATTCTGATCATATTCACTTGGAGGCTTAACGTGTGACATTTTACCGCCACTTTTAAGCCAGTTCTGCAAATGATTAAACTCTTCGCGCGAAACCCCAGGTAAGCCATAAGGCATACCACCATGAGGTTGCTCATCAGCTAATCGGTCAAACTCTCCCATTGTCGCACAGGTTTGCGAACGCCCTAATGAAAAATCAAATTCATCATCTAAAACCTCATTAGCTGGTAATTCATAACTTTGCTTTAGCACTAAACTATTAAATAAAACGCTACCCGCTAAGTTAGCTTCTTCACTTTGCACGCGCTCATTTAGCACTGGGGTAAAGTTTTTTTCTCGCCATTGCTGTGTATTGGTTGCATCAAACAATAGACGGCTTGGGGTCGTTGCCAATAAACGAGTTCCATCGTAAACAAGCTCTTTACTCAAACCTCGATCAATACCTTCAGGGGATGAGAGCTTAAGCTGGCAAGGTGCGTCATAACAACCATGGCAGACGACGCAGCGGGTATCGAGTACTGGTTTTACATTTTGTAAAAAATCAGCTCCAGCAAGAGTAGAATGTGGAACGATACGCTCTTGCGCTTGTTCAGGTCCAAATAAATCATCGTAATGCGCATTACCTAGGTAAGCACAACCACTAAGGATAATTAATACAAATGTACTTATTATTATTTTTTTCATTCGTCCTCGTCACCTAAATCAAAGGTGGGCATCATATCCATTTGAGGAGAAACGAATGTTTTCTGACCTTCAGTATTTAAAACAATACTTAAAAGAGGTCCATGCGTTAATGTTATCTGCGCATCATGCTCTTGCTCTAATATACTTAAATACAGAGAATCCGTTATAAGCAATTCATAACCACTAACGGTAATAGCTACACTGCTATCTTCACTTGGATTTTGGCAAATTTGAGCAAGTAACTCATCATCAAGTCCAATTGATATTTCAAAATCAGGCTGCTCTAAATCTCTAGAGCTTAATGATTCATCTAATAGAAATAAAGGAAGGGTTAAATTGCTATCTTGTTCAAATTCCATTGCGTTCTCTGCACTTTCTGACGATTTAATTGGCGCGTATTATAGCAAACTAACGAGTAAATTAACGCTAAAGCTAATGTAGTTGTTTAAACGTCATCCATAACAGATTCGATCACCGAAAATACAGCACCTTGAGGGTCGCATATAACACTAAAACGACCAACATCGGGGATATCTGTTGCAGGAACACATACTTGCCCACCTAAGCTAGCGGCTTTATTTACTGCTGTATCGCAGCTCTCTACTGCAAAATAAATCATCCAATGAGCAGGAATATCTTCGGGCCACTCATTTGTCATTTCAAGCATGCCAGCAATTGGCTGTCCATCCACTAAGAATAAAGTGTAGTCCATACCTTCCATTGGTTTTATTTCACTTTCCCAGCCTAGTAAAGTACAGTAAAAGTCTCTACTTACTTTACTATCTCTGGTTGCTAACTCATGCCAATAAGATGTATTTAATTCACCTAAGTGCTTACAACCTTTATGCTCATTGCCTTGCCATAACGCTACAATTGCACCTACAGGATCTTTTAGCATCAACATTCGGCCTGCATTCATAACATCATGAGGACCTGCAATAACTTCAGCACCCAGTTCTTTTGCTTTTAGCGCACAGTCATCAACATTATCGACGGCAATGTAAGCCAACCAATGACTTGGGATCCCTGCACTAATTTGCTCTTTAGGCATTTCATACATAGCGGCTATATCATCACCTTGCTTTTGTAGCATGGTGTAGTATATGTTTTCTCCAATAGGTTGATCGTCATATCCCCAATCAAATAATGATGTATAAAACGCCTTACCATCTTTCCAATTGTGCGTACAAAGTTCTGACCAACAAAAAATACCATGCGGATGATTATCAATTTCACTCATTGTTAAACCCTTATTATTCTAATTTTATCTAAACGAGCTCTGTCACATTTTATAAACTACATAATTGAACAGATCATAAATTGAGATTAGAGCAATAACTAAGCGGAGTCGATAAAAGAAGGGCAAAAAATTCGTTATTCAGTTGTTTCATATATGAGGTTTTTAACGCATTTAGCGTCAGGTTTAAACCCTCAAATTGGTTAAATATTATTGCTGATTGATATAAATGATTTACTAAGAAGTTCTTCGTTCTAGAGGAATCCATGAATCAATTTTTTGCAGACGTAAAAAGCTCAAATCGTTAGATTCGGGCTCTCTATGATTTGAAGTCGGTGCCCTACACAGTAGAATGTCGTAGTGCCCACAGCGGTAAAAAGTCACAGTGAAATGCTACATACTTATCGGCGTGCAGAGATATTGAGTGATTTTGGTGTGATTCTAGCGCCAGAAGTCGTTGCACCCGCCCTACGTAATGAGTGTTGGTGTAAGAGTCTATCAATTGTGCGCATTTTACTTTTCTGCAGACGTAAAAAAGCCCGACTCTTTCGAATCGGGCTTTCTACAATGTGAAGTCGGTGCGCTACGCAGTAGGATGTCGTAGTGCCCACAGCGGTAAAAAGTCACCTAGCAAATGCTACATACTTATCGGCGTGCAGAGATATTGAGTGATTTTGGTGTGATTAAACATAATTTTAGCGTCAGGAGTCACTACGCTCGCCCGCCCTACGCGATGGATGTTAATGTGAGTGTCTATTAATTGCGCGCATTTTACTTTTCTGCAGACGTAAAAAAGCCCGA
>NZ_AUTN01000148.1:0-2310 GCF_000497955.1 Pseudoalteromonas sp. TAE56 | reverse complement strand
CTTTTATACAGTAGTTCGATTGATTGAAGGCTCCTCTATTGAGAGACCGATAACAAGAAAGAACGCTGTATAAACTCCAAGCATTAAACTCGGATAGTCAACGGGGCCTCGAGCCCGAATCGCAAGGCAGAGTCAGCTTATTATGAATACACTCAATAATCAAAATGAAATTAACGTCGGTGTCGATACAGGTAAAACTCAACTCGATATTTACATCCGACCTTTAGATATATATTTCACCGTAGAAAACAATGACGGCGGCATTAAACACGCTATAAAAACACTAAAAAAGCACCCAATAACGCGTGTTACTATTGAAGCAACTGGGCGCCTTGAACACCCCTTTATTATGGCGTGTGCTCAAGCGAATATCCCTTTCGTTGTTGCTAATCCCGTTAATATTAAACGTTTCGCAGGCGCTATTGGCCAAAAAGCAAAAACAGATAAACTTGATGCGCAACTCATCGCTCATTTTGGTGAAGCAATAAAGCCACCACTCTCTTCTTTAAAGCCAGAGCAGATGCGCTTGATGAGTGATTTACTTTCTAGAAGAAGGCAGTTAATGGATATGCAAACGATGGAGAAAAATCGTTCACAAATAATGCCAAAAACAATATCATCACTAATAAAACCTATCCTAACGGCATTAAAAAATCAGATTGAAAAAGTAGATTTGAAACTACAAAAACTCATCAAAGAATGTGACGAATATAAGGTCAAGAATGACATTATTCAAAGTGTGCCTGGCGTTGGGAATGTTGTCGCATTTAACTTACTTAGTGACATGCCTGAGCTTGGGTGTGTAAACAATAAAGAGGCTGCATCACTGGTTGGTGTTGCACCATTTAATCGAGAAAGTGGTGCTTATCAGGGTAAACGGATGATACGAGGTGGACGGCCAAAAATTAGAACCGCAATGTATATGGCAATGATGTCAGCTATCCAATGTAACCCTAAATTTAAAGCTATTTATCATCGGCTAGTCGCGGCAGGGAAACCTAAGAAAGTGGCTATTATTGCCTGTATAAGAAAGCTTATAGTAATCATAAATTCTATGGTGAGGGATGGTGTCATGTGGGATCCTAAAATGGTTTGAAATTAGGAATTGACACCATAGTCACTTGTTAGTTGTGCTTTTAAACAGATCGAATTTAGAAATGATATAAATAGGCTCTTTTTTACTTTCTACTTTATAAAGATATTGATTTTTTAAAAAATTAGTTTTTTCTTTTATTAGGTTGATTTGCCCCCAAGGAATTAAAAATTTATTGGGAAATAGTAGAATCAACATCTTATTTTGACCTATGAACAAACCTTGTTTACATGGTTTTATATTTAGAAAATTTCTATATTCACTGTTTTTCTCCTGAGAAAAGTCCGCAACATTTGTCAGGTTAATACTTTTTGATTTAAAAAGTGAACGTTCAGAAATACATAAATCCGTTTTGTACTCTTTTGCTAGTTTAGGGTAAAATCCAACAATGCTTTGTACATAATTTACTAGAACAAAGAAGAATAAAAAAAGAATTAAACCTATGAGAAACTCCATTTTTAAAACTCCAAAAATCTATTCCATACTACAGGGTGAATTTAAGCCAACTAACGAGGCTGTAGAATAACTCCAACAATCAAATTCAATTAAAAAACGAGTTCCTCAAATCAACTCTAAGCGCTTTAAAAGCATTAGGTAATGCATTTGGAAACCATAAAACAGGCTGTTTTCTTAAAAAAGAGTAATTCTACAGCCTCAACGCCCACTTAAGCGGACAAAAATAGCTGGTTAAAATGTGAAGCGAAGCGGAACCTGAGTAACTGTTTTTGTTGCATTTTAAGTGCTTTTAAGGTTTTATTAACTCTGCCCATTTGTTGTTTAAAAAGCCAGTCTCTTGCCCAACTGACATTATTACTGGACTGATATTATTAGTTTTAGGCAACTCGAAAACTACGTCATAGATGGTTATATCTTTAGCACTTATACCATTAGATTTAGCCCATTCTAGAATAGCAGGATCTTTAGTATCAACGATACTCGCTTTGTCGAGCGCCTTAAAAAATACATAGTGCTCTAATTCAGATTCAATTTTCGTTGGGTTGCGTTTAATAGAAAATTCAAGAACAAGAAGTTCAGGCTTATTGCTGTACAGTTGAGAAATATAACTTTCAGCTTTGTTTTTATATGCAGCTTCTGTATTCCAGAATTCATCAATTTCATTCGAATACGCGAATGTTGAAATAAATACGAGGAAAATAAAAGGTAGTTTAAATTTCATCCGTGACTCCAGAAAACCCTAACGCCTGCATTTGCGGCGG
>NZ_AUTN01000147.1:0-54752 GCF_000497955.1 Pseudoalteromonas sp. TAE56 | reverse complement strand
GGATACCATGCGCTCAAGTGGCGTAGAAATGGGTGGTGGGCCGCCTCCACTTAGTCAAACCGATCGCCAAAACTTTGCAAATAACCTCGACCGTATTTTAGCGCAAAACAAGGCTAACTAACTTGAACACACAATTAGTTGGCTTAGGCGATACGCAATTTAGCGTGGCAGTGTACGTAGCAAAAGCGCCGCCAATGCCTTTTTTTGAAACACTTGAATACCTAGAACCGGTTATAAACGAGCAAATAAATACTATAAACCAGCACTGTGGTAATGGTTGGCGCAAAGTGTTTAACGTGTACGCAAAAGTGCTATTTTCCCTGCCAAGTGAGCATTACTCATTTGCTAAACAAGCCCCTACTTGGCAACAATATCGCGATGAGTATTTACTACAAAAAAATAGTAAAACCGCCCTACTATTTAGCGCACCTAACACTACTATTACTTGCGCAGATAAAGCTACTAGCAATAAAAACCAGTTACACATAATTGCAGGGCGTACGCACGCTAAAAACTTATTACAACAAGGTCAGTTACATGCACAGTTTGATTGGCTTGACGACGAGTTTGCAATCGATACCAGTAACAACATTATTGTGTGCCCGTATTTTGATTACAGGCAGCTAAGTAATATAAAAATAGCGAGATTAAGCGAACTAGTCGCGCAGCTAAAAATGACTAAATAACCTGAACTCTGGATAATAAATCTATCTCAAGCAGCTATTTTCAGCGCTAACCGCGTTGAATTTACTTGCAATAGGCCAGCTATTGACGCGTAAATTCGCCTTGCTTTCACTGAAAATCTCTGGCTAGAGAAAATAAATTTAAATATCAAAATAATTTAATATATTAGTAAATATCTTAACCAGAGTTCAGGTTAAATAACACATTGTAAGGAACGACCATGGCCGGAATTTTAGAGTTAAACGAATTATTAAAATCAATGCAGCCAGCGCTTAAGCAAGGCGAGTATATTTTTTGTTGCTTAGCAGGAAAATTGGCTGATTATGTTCATTTAGAGCCACTTGCTACTTATGTTGAAGAAGAAGGGCTAACCCTTATTTTAAAAGCTGAAACTGCCGATAAAGCAGGTATTACTTACGAGGGTAAATATAGTTTAATTACCCTTAACGTACATTCAAGCTTAGAGGCCGTTGGATTAACGGCTGCGGTATCTGCAAAGCTGACTGAGCATGGCATTAGCGCTAATGTGGTAGCTGCGTTTTATCACGACCATATTTTTGTACAAACAGATAAAGCACAAGCCGCGATGAAAGCGCTTGGAGAGATTGGTTAGCTTTGCTGGCACAGATAAAAGCTGAGTAATATTAACATAAGAGCGTCGGGTGGCGCTTCGCTTAACCGACCTACGCATAAAATAAAAGCGTGGTGTAGAGAGGTTTATATAAAAACACCGAGTTTGCTCACTCGGTGTTTTTATTGGTGCTAAATAGCGGGTGCTTGTTTAGCTTGTAAAAATTAAACTACATACCCGCTAAAACCTAGGGCTTTAAAATATAGCTTCGGAATGCCAAATTTGCACTCATTTAGCAGTTCGCTAAAGCGCATTCTATCAAGTGGGTAAAACTCATTTTCTAAGTCGTGCCCTGTTTGTGTTTTACCTGTTTCGGTTAAACCCAATTGCTCGCACGTTGTAAGCTGTGCTTCGCGTTCAAATAGCGTTTCAGGGCGCATTAAATCTGCTATATAAAGGTTTGCGTCTTTTTTAAGGCTGCCTTTAATCGCTTTTAATAACTCTTTTTTATCGCCGTTATCTTCTACAAAATGCATGACTAATAAACATAAAACAGCATCGGCTTTAACCGATAACTTATCAACTGGGCCATTATGAATATTTACGCGACTTGTTATACCTTGCTCGTCAAATTGCTGCTTTGCTATAGCAAGCATATCGGCTGNGATGTATCTTGCGCGGTAAATTGCCATGTAGGGTTTAGTGCTGCCAGTGCAAGTACTTCTTTGCCGGTGCCTGCCCCTACTACTAAAACATGCGCATTGTCGCTTAGCGTTGCTTGTAGCTGCGCGTTTGTGAGCTGATGTAATAATTCATAACCAGGAACTAAACGGGTTATACGGCTATCGTATTGTGTTGCTTGCTCGCCTGTAAACGTTGGCATTGTATCTCCTTGTTTTCAGTAATGTTGCTTATAAAACTTCAACTGTGGAATATCCACCTGGCTTTTTGGCTACATGCACTTGAGTGGCTACACGCTCGCTCATTTGTGTTACGTGCGATATAACGCCTACTTTTCTGCCTTGTGCTTGCAATGAATCAAGAGCGTCCATTGCAATGCTTAAGGTTTCGCTGTCTAACGTACCAAACCCTTCGTCAATAAACAAAGAATTGATTTGTACTTTGTTTGACGAAAGCGATGCTAAACCAAGTGCAAGCGCTAGCGATACTAAAAATGACTCACCGCCCGAGAGTGTATTAACAGAGCGTTGCTCGTCGGCCATGTCGCGATCGATAATTGCAATGTCGAGTGTTTGCGCTATGGCGGTTAATTCGTAGCGTTTGTTGAGTGTTTTTAAATGGCTGTTGGCATAGTGCAGTAATATTTTTAACGTTTGTGTTTGCGCTAAGTTACGCATGGTTTTACCCGTTGCATCACCCAATACTTTATTAAGCAAGTGCCATTGTTCAACCTGCGTTTTAAGCGTAGTTAACTCAGCTTGTTTGCCTTCAAGCGCTTTAGCGTTTTGGTTGTGTTGCTCAATGGCGGTATTGGTTGCCAGTAATGAATTTTGCAGCTGCGTTTGTTGCTCGTTTAAGCTGCTTAATTGTGTACTTAAAACCTCTGCACTTTGCGTTGATTTATCGCTACTGTTGTGTTTTTCAAGCGTAAGTTGCTGCTGTTTTAATGCGGCATTTGCATCTGTCAGCGCTTGAGTTAACTGCTCGTGCTCGTTTAAATGCGCTTTAATAGTCTCGCTACTAAGTGTTAGTAAAATTTTGACCTGTTCATGCGTTGCATTACTGTACTGCGCTTTAAAGTCAGTAAACCACTGGTTATAACGTTCCTCAAGCGTTGCTAGTTCTTGGCTGTTTTCAAGTAAGCGTTGCTCAACATTTTTAAGCGTTATAGCGTGCTCATCTCGTTGTTTTATCGCGTCGTCATATGCTTTTTGACTCGCTTGAACCTGCGATTGCATTTGCACTTGTGCACTTGTGAGTTTTGCTTGGTAGTCGTCTGCACTTATTTGCTCGTTATTAAATAAAGCTAAGCGCTCACTTTGCGTAGCGTTTAATAGCTCTTTAGCTTTTATAAGCTCTTCATTAAGTGCTTTTAACGATTGCTCGTTGTTACTTATAAGCGGGGTGAGCTGCTTTATTTGCTCATTAGCTGAGTCTTGACGTTTTTGGCTTTGCTCAAGTTGAGTTTGAGTTTGCTGATACTGCGTAACCTGCTCGTGCAGCTGCGTAAGTTCAAGCGTATTGGCTTGTAGTTGCTGCCAAAAATCACTGTTTTCAAATTGGCTATTGAGCGTTGTACCGAGCTCGTTAATTTGCGCACTTAGCTCGCTATGCTTACTCGTTAACTGGTTTTGCTGATGTGTAAGCTCAAGGTGTTTGTTACTAAGTTGCTGCTGTACTTGCTGCTCGGCTTTAAGTGCTGCTTGTAGCTCATTTACTTTAGTTTGCAGTGTACGTTGACGTTTTTGTTGCTCAAAGTATTGCGCTTTTTGCCCCGTTAACTGCTTATAAGTTACTTCAAGCTGATCAGGCGTTAAGTCGTTAAGCTCTGTGCGTGCGCCTTGCATGGTATTTTTAATGTCGAGCTGTTTAGCTTTTGCCGTTTGTATTATTTGCTCAAGTTGTCCGTGTTCAGCAGTTAATACGGCATGTTGAGTTTGATGCTTATGCAGCTCGCTTTGTGCATGATCAAATTGCTTTTTAGCTATATTAAAAGCATTTTCAAAATCAGTAATTAAGTTATTTAATTGCTGATTTTGATTTACCGCATACGGGTGCTCGGTTGCGCCGCACACTAAACAAGGCTCATTAGGGCGTAGCTCAGTGCGTAAATGCTCTACGTTTTCGCTGGCTCTTAAACGCGCTTGGTTAAGTGCGTACTCGCTGCTTTTAAGCGATTGCTCGCTGGTTATTAAATGCTGATTAAGTAAAGCATGGGCTTGCTGACTTTCATTTAATTGCTGATTAAGTACTTGTTGGCGTTGAGTGCTTTGCTTTAGTTCTGCGTTAAATTGCCCGTAACGCTCGCGCTGCTCTTTTAAGTAATCAATACTTTTTAACTGCGCGTCGCAGTGCTCTGCATTAAATTCATTAAGCTGAGTATTTAATGCCTGTAAAGTTGATTGCTCACCACTAAGTGCCACCTCGCTCAGCTGCACTTTATTATTTTGCGTATTTAAAAGATCGCTCTGATTTGCAAGCTCGCTATTAAGTGTTTGGCTTTGCGCAGCGTTTGCAGTTAATTGCTGTTGTGCATTTAAGTAGGTATTAAAGCTTTGCTGATAGTAGCTCCAGTCTTTTGCTAAAACGTGCAGCTGTGCATGCTCACTAAGCCATTGCTGGCTTTTAGTTGAGTCGGTATTAGCGAGTTCTAGCTCGTTATTGCTTTGTTTAAGCTGCTGATTGAGCTCATCAAGTTGAGTTTGCTCTTTGATTATTTGCGACTCTGCGCCTTTTACAGCTTGAGTTTGCAAAGCAATGCTGCTGTCGAGCTCTCTCGCTTTTGCTATAACGGGCGCTGCATTTTGTTTTTGCTCATTGGCGTTATTAAGTAGCTCAGTATGCTTAGCAAGCGCGGTGTTACGCTCGTTAATTACCGCTAAATGATCAACACTTTTAAGCGATGCTATTTGCTGATCTAACGCCGTATTTTGATCGGTTAATTGAGTAAAACGGCTGCGGTTATCTTTTATTTCAAGCGTTTGTTTAGCTTGTTTTGCTTGCTCGCTTTGAACAACGATACTTTCAAGCGCTGAGCTTGCTTGTTGCTGGGTTTGCTGTGCCTGTAGTAAATTTTGCTCAAGCACTGTAGCTTGCTGATACCAGTTAAGTGCTTTTTCGGTTTTGGTCAGCTCTTTTTTAGTGTGTTCGGTTTGCGCTTTTAAATCGGTTAACTTGGTTTGTTGTAACTCGAGTTCTTCTGGTGTTAATAAGGTATAGCTTTCAAGGCCTGCTTTAAGCGCTTCAAGCTTTGCTACTTGCTCTTTATGGCGCTCAAAAATACGCACGCCAATACGGCTAAATTTATCGGTGCCTGTTAAGCACTCTAAAAGCTGCGCTCGCTCATCGCCAGTGGCTTTTAAAAATGCAGCAAACTCATGTTGCGCTAAAAGTACGGCTCGGGAGAACTGCTCAAAGTTAAGCCCTATTTTACTCTCGACTTCTTTTATTGTGTGGCTTTTGTCAGCTATTAAAGTTTCGTCTGGCAGAGTAACTAATGTGTGCTCTGCTACTTTAAGTTTGCCTGTTACTTTTTTATGAGTGCGTGAAACTGTATAGCGTGCGCGATAAAGCTGTTTATCTTGCCCTAAAAAATCGACCTCGGCGTAGCCTTCCCATGTGCCTCTGCGTAGTAAGTTTCGCGCATCATTTAGCTTAATGCTGTCGCCGTTAAACTCAATTAAGTTACCTTTATCGCCGCGTAGCCTCGCTGTTTTTGTATAAAGGGCTAAACAAATAGCATCTAAAAAGGTACTTTTACCAGCGCCAGTATCGCCTGTGATGGCAAACAATCCTGCATCTTTTAATGGGGCTTTAGTAAAGTCTATTTCAGCGTCAACTATTGAAGCCAAATTATGAATACGAACTGCGGTTATTTTCATAGTTGTTCTTGCTCCGTAAGCTCGTTTATCACATCACTTAAAAGTGCTTTTAGCTCATCGGGTACACTTTGCCCTGCCATGTCTTTATCGTTTGCGAATGCTTGTTCTAATAAGTTAAGCGGGTTGAGCATTTCAACTTCGCTTAAATCTTCAAATACGGTGTTATCGTCATTTTGAGTCGATTGTTCACGTACACGTTCAATACCACAAAATTTAATATGCTTGCTTTCAAGTGCTTGTTCTATTTGTTCTCTGAAGGTGGTATCGGTATCACTTGATTTAAGCTTTACACGTAAATAAGGCGCTATTGTATTTTGTGATGTGTCGAGCACTTTAATTTGCTCGCATAGTTCGCTTAATGGTACACATTCCCCTTTTGGTAAAATAATTACATCGGCAGAGCGCGGAATGTAAAGGGGGTTTACAGTTGTACTAATATGTTGTTTTTCATCAACAATAAACTCAACAACATTTACTTGGTGCGTGTAGTTACGTTCTGAAAACGACATAGGGATAGGTGTGCCGCTGTATCGAATAACATCACTTTTAGCGACTTGTTGCGCTTTGTGTAAATGCCCAAGGGCGACGTAGTTGGCTTGTTTACCAAATACATTAGCTGAAATAGACTCTTCACCACCTATTACTAAGTTACGCTCAGAATCACTTGAAATGTCCCCGCCTTTTGCGTGTAAATGCCCCATAACTATTAATGGTGAGTTTTGCTCGTTTATATTAGTAGCTTGCTTTAGTGCAAGTTCGTAAGCTTTTGAAACGCCTTGTGCATAACTAGGGCCACTTTCGGTTTGGCTAAGTAAACTTACATCGCTTGCGCGTATAAATGGCATAGCGACGATTACAGCGCGTTTGCCATTGGTATTTATGGTAATAACAGTTTCGTCGGGTGTTGCGACATCAAAGCGCCCTACTACGTGAGTATCAAACTGTGCAAGTAATGGCTGAGCTGCCAAAATACGATTTGCAGAGTCGTGGTTACCCGCAATGATCACTACGTGTAATAGTGGGCATGCTTTTTTGGCGTCTTTAATAAATTGATAAAGCTGATTTTCGGCGCTAGCGCTTGGCGTCGCCGTATGATAAATGTCGCCAGCAACTAAAAGTAAGTCTATTTGTTGATCAACAAGAGTGGCTAATAACCACGTAAAAAAAGCTTGATGTTCAACACGGCGATCGTGTTCGTAAAATTGTTGGCCAAGGTGCCAATCTGAGGTGTGGAGGACTTTCATGTCGCGCTCTTAATAAAACCGTAAGAGCGCCAATATACCCAAGGCTGTTAAAGATGCAAGCCTAAGCCGTGCATTACGTTAGGTTAAACTGTACCAAGCTGAAAAAACAACCGGTAATGCTAAAAGTGCCATTAATAATGGGATTTTTAACGTTTTAGTTTGTTTTGCGTGTAGCGCCTTTAATGCATTTGTTTCGTTGCACGCTGCTACTTTATCGATATAAAAATAACCCGAATCGAGATACTGTTTACAGTTATTCTCACTTGCTGGAACCGCAATTAGTTCTTGTTGTTTTTTTAGGATGTAAAAATCCATAAGCCCACCGCATTTCTTGCTAGTAATCGATATTAATTTGAGGATAAATGTGACGAATTTATTTGCCTCAAATAAAAAGGTTGGCGATTTTAAATATAAACAGCACTAAAGATCAACCTAAAATTGCACTATTTGTCACTTATCGTATAAATAGCGAATATTAATGAAGTTCGGCAATATTTGAGCCAATTATTTACTCGTTTTCACTGTGTTTTTGTTCAGTAGAAAGGGCTTTTAGGCCATTTTACTTGTTATGAATTAGTAATACTTATAGGTAAGATTAATGGTTTACCTGGTAATACCAAAGCAATACTTTTTTAGCAATATATAAAATGAATGATATTTTTTAAGTTCTGGGACTTTGTATTTATCCGAACAAAACCATTATTAAAACTCAATTTTGTAAACCCCCTTTACAGTTTTATCCATTCGTATTTTGTTACAAAATATTTATATTTTTTAATCTAAAAAACTAAGTGAACATCACCCTAAAAATACGGTATTTGGTCGCTAATTTATTGAAGCTTGCTGGTATATTTGTCAAAGTACGCTCACAAAATTATATTAGGACTAACAATGAAAAAAATAGGTCTTACGCTAAGTGCTTTTGTATTGCCGTTGGCAATATCGAGTGCAGCTATTGCGTCTTCAGTTGAGCAAACAAAAGGTTCTTACGTTGATAAGTTTCGTCAATTAGACGAAGCACTTCCTACACCCAATGTATATCGTAGTGCCGCTGGCGAACCAGGTGAAAAATACTGGCAGCAACGTGTAAATTACGATATCGATGTGAAGCTAGATGAAAAAAAGCACCGCATTACCGGTAGCCAAAGCATTGAATATAAAAATAACTCACCGCATACGCTTAAATATTTATGGTTACAGTTAGATCAAAATATTTTTAAAAGTGACTCTATTGCCGAAACAACTAAAACGTTTAAAAGCACTTTAGAAAGCTTACCAGCTCAAAAGCCCGCTAAATTAAGTTTAGGCGAATTACGTCGCCAGCAATTTATGAGCGACAACGAACTGGGTTATACAATTAGTGGCGTAAAAGATGACGATGGTAAAGAACTACGCGTAACTGTAGTTGATACCTTAATGCGCATTGATTTAAACGAGCCATTAAAACCAGGTAAAGAAGTAGAATTTAGCATGAACTTTGCCTTCAACATTGTTGAAGAAGATGCTGTGGGTGCACGTTCAGGTTACGAGCACTTTGAAGAAGACGGCAACGACATATTCTTAATTGCTCAGTGGTTTCCTCGTTTAGCGGCTTATACTGATTATGAAGCATGGACAAACAAACCATTTTTAGGTTCTGGTGAATTTACGCTTGAGTTTGGTGATTACGATGTAGAGATTACTGTTCCGGCAGATCACATTGTATCGGCAACAGGTAAACTTGATAACGCGAGCAAAGTACTTACAAGTACTCAGCGCAAACGTTTAAAGCAAGCCGAAACATCTAAGCGTCCTGTGTTTATTGTTAACGCAGAAGAAGCGCTAGAAAACGAAAAAGAAGGCACCGACAAAACTAAAACGTGGCATTTTAAAGCGCAAAACGTACGTGACTTTGCTTGGGCGTCGTCTCGTAAGTTTATGTGGGATGCAAAGGGTTATCAGCAAGGTGGTGACGTTCAGCCTTTAGTTATGGCAATGTCGTTCTTCCCTAAAGAAGGTGGTGACTTATGGGAGAAGTACTCAACTGAAGCGGTAGTACACACAATGGAAGTGTACTCTAAGTATTCTTTTGACTACCCATACCCAACTGCGCAATCGGTAAATGGCCCTGTTGGCGGTATGGAATACCCAATGATTACCTTTAACGGCCCACGTACTAAGTTACAAGATGATGGTACACGTACTTATTCTCAAGCTGAAAAGCGCTTTTTACTTGGCGTAGTTATTCATGAAGTAGGTCATATTTACTTTCCAATGATTGTTAACTCAGATGAGCGCCAATGGACGTGGATGGATGAAGGTTTAAACAGCTTTTTAGATGGCGTTGCTGGTCGTGAATGGGATCCAACTATTCCTTGGGGTGTTGAGCCTCGCGATATAGTGAGCTACATGAAGTCTGAAAACCAAGTACCTGTTATGACTCAGTCAGACAGCGTACTACGTTTAGGGCCTAATGCTTATACTAAACCTGCAGCGGCACTTAATATTTTACGTGAAGTTATTTTAGGTCGTGACTTATTCGACTTTGCTTTTAAAGAGTACGCTCAGCGCTGGAAATACAAGCGCCCTACTCCAGCTGATTTTTTCCGTACAATGGAAGAAGCCTCTGGTGTTGATTTAGATTGGTTTTGGCGAGGCTGGTTTTACACCACAGACCATGTAGATATCTCTTTAGATAAAGTATATCAACTACGTTTAGACACTAAAAACCCTGATATTGATTACAGCCGTTTACGTGATATTGAAGCAGATAAACCTACTTCATTATTTGTTGAGCGTAACCGTGCTGAAGGTAAAAAAACATGGGTTGAGAAAAATACTGATGTTACCGACTTTTACGACGAAAACGACCGCTTTACTGTTACCAATAAAGAACGTAACTCGTACAACAAGTTTTTAAAAGGCTTAGAGCCGTGGGAGCGTAAAACGCTTGAACGTGCTTTAGAAGAAGATAAAAACTATTACGTTATGGAATTTTCAAACCTAGGTGGTTTGGTAATGCCTATTTTATTAGAGCTAACATATGAAGATGGCACTAAAGAAGAGCGTTATATCCCTGCTGAAATTTGGCGTCGTAATTACAAAAACGTACAAAAGCTAATAGTTACCGACAAAAACAAACCACTTGTATCAGTTACTGTCGATCCAGGCTGGGAAACAGCTGACGTAGATGTTGAAAACAATAACTACCCTCGTCGTATTATTCCTTCACGTATTGAAGTGTTTAAAAAGGAAAAGAGTAAAGCTAAAGTAAGTCGCGATATCATGCAAGATATTAAAACTGAGCTTAAAACTGATGAGAAAAAAGACGAAAAGGATGACGGTGAGGAGCAGCAATAATGCGCTTTTTGCTTATTATTGTTTGCCTTTTAGTTGCTGCGCCAAGTATGGCGCATCAACTAAAGTCGTCAGTTACAACCGTGCTTTTTAATAAACGAACGCATAATGTTGAATTAATGCATCGCTTTTATTTACATGATACCGAACACGCCGTAGGAACATTGTTTAAAGGCAAAATTGATATTATTAGTAATAAAGCCGACCAACAACGTTTTGCTAAGTATGTTGAATCGCATGTTGCTCTACAAACGTTAAGTGGTGAACCTTTACCACTTAACTTTGTGGGAGCACAAGTTGATGGTAAGTTTTTTTGGGTTTACCAAGAAGCACCAATTCCTGAAAACATTGAAGGAATTAAAATGAGCAATGGCGCGCTTCGTGATTTATGGCCGTCTCAGGTAAATATGGTAAACGTTGAGGGCAAAGGTAAGATTAAAACTTTAAACTTTGCTCAAGATGATACTTGGCTCGAAGCCCGCTTTGAGCAAAATTAATATTTAAAACTTCCCAACCGACGCGCACTGCAGTTAATGTGCGCGTTTTCTTCATACGTTTAAACTGCGTTCATGTTTGATCTGTTATTTGTAAATTTACGTAAAATTTGTTAGTTCAATTTGTATATTTACCTTTTTTTGCGCATGATATATCAAGCACTTAAATTACTGTGTTATCAATAGATTGATAATGGTGCGTATTAATATTTAAATATAGTTAGTTTCATTTATCCCTTTGTATTTAACGGCCTAGGGCATAAGCAGTAGAGAATTTTATGTTTAAATTTCATTTAGTAATAACTAAATTCAGGGAATGATATGACTACTCAGGTTGAGGCTATTTTTGGAGTAATTTTTGATTTAGATGGAACATTAGTTTCATCAGAATTAGATTTTGCATTAATAAAGGCCCAAATAGGTTGCCCTTGCGAGCAAGACTTGCTCGATTACATTGCTCAGTTGCCCTCACCGTATATGCGTGAAGAGGCAATGAATATAGTTCACCAACACGAATTAATAGACGCACAGCACGCCAGTATTTTACCCGGTGTGAGTGAAGCTATTCATGCTTTAAAGTCTAAAAATATTCCGATGGCAATTGTTACTCGTAATTTTGATAAAGCAGCGGCAATTAAATTACAAAATAATCCACTCCCTATCAGCACGGTTTTAACGCGAAGCGATGCACCAGCAAAACCAGATCCTAGCGCTTTAAATGCCATTGCTACACTTTGGAACATTAACGCCAGAAATTTACTTTATGTAGGCGATTACCTTTACGATATTCAAGCAGCGCACAATGCAAATATGCGCGCGTGTTTATATGCTCCAGAGTCAACGCCAGCCTATGCCGATCAGGCAGATTACGTTTTACATGATTTTATAGAATTAGTGACTTTAGTAGACAGTTACTCTAAAAAAATAGAATTATGTTAAATAGCATGCTATTAAATTTATTTAAGAATAAGTGCTACGTTATTTAAATTACAAAATAACGTTTGTTCCTAGCCCAATACGTTTTGAATTGGTAAAATACCGCAAAACGTAACGTATTCATTAGGGGCACAAAATGGGCAGAGCATTTGTAGTTCGTCAAAGTTCTATGATCAAAACAGCCAATGCAAAAACAAAAGTAAACTCAAAATATGGTAAAGAGATTTACGTTGCAGCAAAAAGTGGCGATCCCGATCCCGAAGTAAATCAAACACTACGCCGTCTAATCGAAAAAGCTAAAAAAGACCAAGTACCCGCACACGTTATCGATAAAGCAATTGAAAAAGCAGCCGGTGGCGCAGGAGAAGATTACTCTGTTGCCCGTTACGAAGGCTATGGCCCTGGTAACTGCATGGTTATTGTTGACTGTTTAACTGACAACCCGAACCGCACTATTAAAGATGTACGCTTACCGTTTACTAAAACAGACTCAAAAATTGGTACTCCTGGCTGCGTGGCGCATATGTTTGATCATTATGCAGTACTAGGCTTTGCAGGTGATGACGACGAAGTTGTATTAGAAGCATTAATGATGGCTGATGTTGATGTTAGCGATGTTGAAGCCGAGGACGGTAAAATATCGGTATTTGCACCACCAACAGAATACTTTAGAGCTAAAACAGCCCTTGAAGACGCATTTGAAGGCATTAACTTTGAAGTAGACGAAATTACGTTCATTCCTCAAGTTAATATTGAAATTGAAGACGAAGAAGTTATTGCTAACTTTGATAAGTTTATAAATATGCTTGAAGATTGTGACGATGTACAAAATATTTATCACAATGCCATTGTAAAAAATTAGATTTAATTCGCTAATAGCTTTAAAAAGCGTGTTTTGTATAAGCAAAACGCGCTTTTTTACGTTTGAATAAATGTTAAGTATTCATGCATATTATGCTTATTTTAATATATATTTTTAAAATGCCTTAAAAGTGCTGTTATTCTAATTTTAGGCGATAAAAAACCAGCTTAAAGCTGGTTTAGTACTTAATTTGAACGTTAGTTAAGCGGTTAAAGCGTATTCGTTTTTTGTGCTTTATATTTTATACGGTAGCTATGTAATAGTGGTTCAGTGTAACCACTCGGTTGGGTTACGCCCTCTAAAATCAATGCAAGTGCAGCTTGATAGGCAATGCTGTTAACCAATGTTTCTTCATTTTTTGCCATGGGTGTATACGCAGTGTCGTGCTCGTTTTGACCATCAACTACTTTAGCCATTTTTGCCATTGTTGATTTTATTTGCGCCTGTGAACACACGCCATTTAGTAACCAATTAGCCATATGCTGGCTTGAAATACGCAGTGTGGCTCTGTCTTCCATTAGCCCAATATGGTTAATGTCGGGTACTTTTGAACAGCCAACGCCTTGATCAATCCAACGTACAACGTAACCTAAAATGCCTTGTGCGTTGTTTTCAAGTTCGCTTTGAATATCTTCTTTTGAAAGCGTTTTAGGGTCTGCCATTAGCGGCGGTGTAAGCAGGTCATTAAGGCTAGCAATAGTACGTTTAGCAATACTTTGCTGCTCAGTAAATACGTTTATATCGTGATAATGCATTGCATGCAGGGTAGCGGCTGTAGGGGAGGGCACCCATGCTGTATTAGCGCCTGATTTAGGATGAGCTTGTTTTTGCTCCATCATTAATGCCATTTTATCTGGCATTGGCCACATGCCTTTACCTATTTGTGCTTTATGACTTAAGCCACAAGCAAGGCCAATATCGACGTTGCGATCCTCATAAGCTTGTATCCATGGTTGCTGCTTAATTTTTGCTTTTGGAAGCACAATACCCGCTTGCATAGAGGTATGGATTTCATCGCCTGTTCTGTCTAAAAATCCAGTATTTATGAATACAACACGCTCTTTAGCTGCATAAATACAGGCTTTTAGGTTTACAGATGTACGGCGTTCTTCATCCATAATACCCATTTTAAGCGTGTTTTTAGGTAAGCTTAACGCTTCCTCTACTAAACTAAACAAAGTATTAGTAAACGCCACCTCTTCAGGGCCATGCATCTTTGGTTTTACTATATTAATACTTTGCGCGCTGGTATTTTTAAAACCTGTTTTTTTATTTAGGTCATGCAGAGCAGCTGTGGCTGTAAACATTGTATCCATAATGCCTTCAAATACCGGTTGCTTGTACACATCGGTAATAGCAGGATTCGTCATTAAATGACCTACGTTTCTAACAAACATCATGCTGCGGCCTTTTAAAGTAACTGTGCCACCATCAAGTGCGGTGTATGTTTTATCACTTTGCAGAGTACGCTCTACTGTTTTATCGCCTTTTTTAAACGATTCAACTAAGTTACCTTGCATCAACCCAAGCCAATTTTTATAAACTTGTACTTTATCTTCTGCATCTACTGCAGCCACTGAATCTTCACAATCCATAATAGTGGTAAGAGCGGCCTCAAGCACTACATCTTTTAAGCCAGCTTTATCAGCTTGGCCAATCATGTGGTGGTGATCGATATGTAGCTCTATGTGTAAATCATTGTTTTTTAATAACACTACAGTTGGATTTTGTGCTTCACCTTGATAGCCAATAAGCTGAGATGGGTTAGCTAATGTGGTTTGAGAGCTATCACGCAACGTAATTAAAAGTGCGCCATCTACTACTGAATAATTAGTGCTTTCTATATGCGAGCCGTTAGTCAGCGGCAATGCTGTATCTAAAAACTGACGAGCGTAGGCCATTACCTTAAATCCACGAACAGGATTGTAGGTATTGCCTTTTTCGGCTCCATCGTCTTCGCTTAACACATCAGTACCGTATAAAGCGTCGTATAACGAACCCCAACGCGCGTTAGCGGCATTAAGTGCAAAGCGTGCGTTACTTACAGGAACAACTAACTGAGGGCCTGCTGTAAGGGCTACTTCGGGTTCTACATTTAGGGTTTCAATTTCAAAGTGGGCAGGCTCTTTAACCAAGTACCCTATATCTTGTAAAAAGGCATGGTACTTAACGCTATCCCACGTTTTATTAGCAAGATGGTAGTCATCTATTTGCTGTTGAAGCAATTCTCGCTTTTCAAGCAGTGCCTTATTTGTAGGGGTAAGTGTTTGAACAATATGTGCAAAGCTTTGCCAAAATTGATGCTCACTTAAGTGAGTGCCTGGTAGTAATTGATTTTTAACAAAATCAGCGAGTTGTGTATCTACGCTGAGTCCTGAATGTGTGAGAGTGTGGGACATATTTGCCTTCCTTAAACGGTCGCGATGTTGTTGTGTGCTTGTGCGTTAAGGCAACAATAACTCAAAAAAGCAATGTTGAGTGCTTTTTAGCCATTCACAAAATATATAGCCACAATAACAACTATAAATTAACTAAATCTAGAAAAGGAGCCTAATGTTGAATCAAGCGAAACGGAGCACACACTCCTAGCCACTCTCACAACATTAAAATAATTTACACTCGTTCGAAGGATTTTATTATGACAACATATCAACGCGAAACAGACACACTCTCTACTCTTTGCCAATCACAAGGCAGCGCGTGGGGTGCTATTAACCCTGAATACGCAAGCCGTATGCGTTTACAAAACCGTTTTCGTACAGGAATTGAAATTGCGCAATACACAGCAGACGTAATGCGTGAAGATATGGCTGNAAGCCAGTACACACAATCTTTAGGGTGTTGGCATGGTTTTACTGCGCAACAAATGATGATGGCTATTAAGCGCCATCAAAAAACAACTAAACGCAGCTATGTATACTTAAGTGGCTGGATGGTTGCAGCACTTCGCTCTGCATTTGGTCCGCTACCGGATCAAAGCATGCACGAAAAAACATCGGTACCTGCGCTAATTGAAGAAATTTACACCTTTTTAAAGCAAGCTGATGCACGTGAACTAGACCACTTGTTTAACGACTTAGATGCAGCAAAAGCGAATGGCGGTGACGTTCAAGCTGTTATTGATAAAATAGACAACTTTGAAACCCATGTTGTGCCAATTATTGCTGATATTGACGCAGGTTTTGGTAATGAAGAAGCAACTTACTTACTAGCTAAAAAAATGATTGAAGCCGGTGCGTGTGCCATTCAAATAGAAAACCAAGTATCTGATGCTAAACAATGTGGCCACCAAGCGGGTAAAGTGACCGTTCCACACGAAGACTTTTTAGCAAAAATTAACGCTGTACGTTACGCCTTTTTAGAACTCGGTATCGATAACGGTATTATTGTGGCACGTACAGATTCATTAGGTGCCAGCCTTACTCAAAAAGTACCTGTGTCGCAAAAACCAGGTGACTTAGCAAGCCAATACAATGCATTTTTAGAAACCACACCAATTAATGGTGTTGATGACTTAAATGAAGGCGACACGGCGATGAAAATTAATGGCCAGTTATGTAAACCAACTCGCCTAGATAACGGTTTATTCCAATTCCGTGAAGGCACTGAAAAAGACCGTGTAGTACTAGATTGTATTACGAGCTTGCAGTCGGGCGCAGATTTACTGTGGATTGAAACAGAAAAACCACATGTTAAGCAAATTGCTGAACTGGTAAATCGTGTGAAAGAACACGTGCCAAATGCAAAATTGGTATACAACAACTCGCCTTCATTTAACTGGACGCTTAAGTTTCGTGAGCAAGTGTATCAAGAGTGGGAAGAAGCAGGTCTTGACCTTAGTGCTTACCCAAGTATTGGTGATAATAAAGGCCTTATGGCGCCAGAAATGGATGCAACAGAGCTTGCGCAAGCAGCCGATTTACTAGTGCAAAACTTCCAGCGCGATGGCGCACGTGAAGCCGGTATTTTCCATCACTTAATTACTCTGCCTACGTACCATACAGCAGCGCTGAGCACTGATATTTTATCAGAAGGTTACTTTGGCGACATGGGTATGCTGGCTTATGTACGTGATGTACAACGCCAAGAAATTCGTCGTGAGCAAGCTTCTGTTAAGCACCAAGACCTAGCAGGGTCTAACATGGGCGATACGCACAAAGAATACTTCTCTGGTGATAACGCGCTAAAAGCCGGTGGTGAAGATAACACCATGAACCAGTTTTAATTCCTAACTAGATAGTGTTACTCAAGGGCCAATAGGCCCTTTTTTATTGCTTTAATTTTTAGATCAGACTTTAACTAACTAAATCATATTGGATCACTATTTAACTACCTTAGTGAATCTACAGATCAGAGTTTAACTAACGTTTCATAAAACAACCTTTTTTAGGTGATTTTGCTGTAATTAGCGTTTACGGCAACTAAAAAAAGCGGATAAGTGACTGATTTTTACTTTAATAGGCAAACGAAGATAATTTATAAACCGATTTTTTACTAACTTCTCGTTGCTATAAAACAAAATTTTACTAACTGAGAGGTTATAAACAGTGACTCAAACCGATTTTTTACCAACTCAAGTTACAAAAAATGCTATAAACCGAAATTTTACTAACTGAAGTTTTAGCTAAGTCCGATATTTAACTGTCATAGAAGTGTAAAGGGGGTTTACAGTTTGAATACTACGGCGGTAAATACAAAAGCCACTTAACTAAAGTGGCTTTTATTTGAGCTATAAATTTATTACCCAGAGTTTATTTAGTGTGTTTATCAAACCACCATTGAATATAGGCAACTTTGGTCATTAAGTTTGATGGGCGGGTTGTAATACCATGCGATGCATTGGGAATACGCACCATTGCAGTATCAACACCTTGTAGCTTTAATGCCTGATAAAACTGCTCAGTTTCTGAAATTGGTGTACGGTAGTCAGATTCCCCAGTGAGCAACATAGTAGGGGTTTTAACGTTACCAACATAGCTAATAGGCGAGCGTTTCATGTAGTGCTCAATATGATCCCATGGTTTACCTGGAAACCAGTAATCAGCAAAAAATGGATAAAAATCTGCTGTTAGTACAAAGCTGATCCAATTAATAACGGGTTTAGCAACAACGGCTGCGGCAAAGCGATCTGTGTGACCTACAATCCAAGCTGTTAGTACACCACCACCAGAGCCTCCTGTTACAAATAATTTAGACTCGTCAATAAAACCTTTTGCAATAAGGGCATCTACACCTGTCATTAAATCGTCAAAGTCGTTACTTGGGTAATTATGATGAATGGTTTGAGCAAATTCTTTTCCGTATGAATCGCTGCCACGTGGATTCATGTATAAAACGATATTTCCCTTTGCTGCAAACAACTGAATTTCGGCGCTAAAATGCGGCCCATAATTAGCGACAGGGCCGCCGTGTATTTCTAGTATTAGCGGATACTTTTTGCTGCTGTCAAAACCTGGCGGATAGGCAATCCATCCTTGAACAGGGAGTTCATCGTAGCTTGATTTAATCCAAACTTCTTCCACTTTAGCCAAAGCTTTGTCGCCCAATGCATCTGCATTAAGGGTAGTTAAACGCTGCGCTTTACCGCGTTTAATTGTTGCTATATCAGCAGGGCGCTGAGTATCGGCAAGGGTAAAGGCTACTTCGCCATCTTCGCTTACATCAAAGTCGCCACCAGAATAAGGGCGACCAAATGCAACGCTGCCAATTTGGGTTGTTATTATTTTACGCTTGCCACTGCGTGGTTGATACGCAAGGGCAGTTTGGCCTTTATCTGCATAGCTAAAGTATATGCCTTTGGAGTTTGCACTCCATTTTATTTGCCCTACGCTGCGGTCAAAATTCGGCGTTAAGCTAACTGTCTCTCCAGATTTTAAATCACGAATATAAAGCTGAGCGTTTTCGTAGTTAGTGCGTTTATCATCGTAACCTGTGTACGCTAAGTAACGACCATCGGGAGAGATTTTAGGCTGCTCGTCAGGACCATTTCTATCGGTAATTTCTGTTATATTTTGCGAAGCTAAATCGAGTTTATAAATTTCACTGTTTGTGGGTTTTAGTTGGTTGTTTGTGTGCCTGTTTGCAGAAAAATAAAGCGACTTACCATCGTTGCTAAAACTTACATCGCCCGCGTTATCAAACTCATCATGAGTGAGTTGTTTGGCATTACCACCGTTAGCATCTATGGAAAATAATTGGCTAAAGCCCTTTTGTGTGTAACCGCCACCATCTGAACGGTAGTAAACATCATCAATAAATTTAGCAGGCTCTGCCCACGTTGCACCTTTTGGTTTACCTGGTAAGCTCACTGGTACTGAATTAGCGCTTGGAACAAACATGCTAAATATTAATTGGTTGGAATCAGGGCTCCATGTAATCACACGAGCACTACTTGTTAAGTTACTTATTTTTGCCATAGCACCTGTTTTAAGCCATTTAATATATATTTGGCTGCTGCCATCGCGGGTTGATATAAACGCAAGGCGTTGGCCATCAGGAGAGAGTACTGGCGAGTAATCCATGTGCACGCCAGAGGTTAATGGCTGCATTTGTTTGGTTTTGTAATCAACAGACCAAATATTCCCCACTTTACGATCTGTTTTTATATCCATGCGATTACGCACAAAATAAACCGTTTTACCGTCTTCGGTTATATCTATTTGATTGGCATATTCTAAATTAAATACATCTTGCAGTTGTAGTGTATTTTTTTCAGCGTAGGCTAAATTGCTACAGCCTAAAACGAGGCTAAGTGTTAAAAACTTTTTCATTTTTATCCCTGTTGTTACTTTTTTAATTTTCTAAGTAGTTATATGTTAGGGATTATTAAATTAACAGTAGGATGCGATGAAGCTCTTATTTAACTCTATGAGTTAAAGCTGTAAAGGGGCTTTACAGCTTATAATTTAAGGTTGTGTGGAAAGCCTAATTGGCTGAGTTACACAGGGCTTTTATATCTTTTATAAGTGATATGCCATCGGCGTTGTCGCCATGTACACATAAGCTATGGGCGTTGAGCGTTAGTTTTTTTCCTGTTCGTGTTGTTACACTACCATCGGATAAAAGCTGAGTTACTTGCTCTAGTAATGCGGCTTTGTTGTGAACGCTGCCTTCAAGTGTTCGCGACACTAAATGCCCATCGTCGGTGTACTGCCTATCTGCAAAGGCCTCTAGTATTAACTCAACTCCTGAGCTTTTAGCTATTTGAATGTGCTTATTGGCATTTTTAGTCGCTAAAACCATTAGTTTTAAATCTATTGGGTAGCTGGCAATTGCATTTATAACGGTTTGTAATATTTGCTCATCAGCCATCATGTCGTTATAAAGTGCGCCATGCGGTTTAACATAGCTAAGTGTTAAACCTTGCACTTTAGCCATGCCCTCAATAGCGGCTATTTGATAATGCAGGCAATTTGTAAGCTCTTTTTCGCTAAGTACCATTGAGCGCCTACCAAAGCCTTGCTTATCTGGGTAGCTTGGGTGAGCACCAATTTGTACGTTATGTTGCTTGGCAAGTACAAGAGTGTTTGTCATTACGTCGGCATCACCTGCATGGAACCCACACGCAATATTAGCCATATCAATATGTGGCATAACGTCATCGTCTAGCCCCATTTTCCACGCGCCAAAGCTTTCGCCTAAATCACAATTGAGTTTCATATTAGTGCGCCTTTTGCGGTTTTATTGTGACAGGTAATACGCCGTTAGCCGGTGCTTCTCCTAGTAACACTTTTGCAAGTGCGGTAAAAGCGGGACCAGACACAATATCGTTTTTATCTACATCAATATTATATGCGTAAGATGCAAGTACAGCATTTGCATAATTGCCAAATTTAGCAATGTCGTAAGGCGCTCTTAGGCTTATAAAAACAGTGCTTTTGTTTTCTTCTTTTGCCATATTTAATAATGACTCAAGTGCTTTTGGTTGCTCTGCATTATTAAGTGCAAAATTAGGATCGTCTTTTAAATCATCCATACCGCCAATTTCTACCGCACTTTGATTAGGTGTTGCATTGCCGGCTATAACTACATCAGCAGCATGTATTTGTGCTTTTGCGAGTGCAGGGTCGAACCCTTGTAAGCTACTACAGCTATAGGTGTATTTTTGCTGGCTGATAGCTTCAATCGCTTGCTGCATTGCCATACATTTACGCGTATCGGGCATAATAATATGAACATTACTTCCTGCTTTTAAATTAAGCGGCAAAGTACTGTTATTATTTTTAACCTGCGTTATTGCCTCTACAGCAAGCTGCGCTTCTATTTCACGATGTGCTGCACTGCCAATAACCTGCTTAGCTTCAGTAAGCGCGGTAATAGGGTCAAAATTAGTGCTTAATCTAAATTTATTTTTAAGAGAGGTAATACGCATCGCAGATTGTGCTATTTCTTGCTCATCAAGTTGTTTTGATTTAACCGCTGCAACAAGCTCTTTAATAAGGTCATCGAGCTTATTTAAGTCATCGGGTGTTCTAATTTCAACGGGCATTAGGGCAATGTCAGCCCCAGCTGAAAATGTATTTATTACCGCTTGAGTTGGTGTAAAAAAGTTACTAATGCCAGCCATATCAAGCGCATCAGTTACTACAACACCTTGGTAATTAAGCTCACCGCGTAAAATATCAGTAATGATTGCGCGCGACATTGTTGCCGGTTTTATCATGGTTTTGCCATTAACACTTACAAACGTTGTGCTATCGAGCGCTGGGTATTGAATATGCGCCGTCATTATCATGCCGGGGTTTTGCTTGGCGATAATGTGTTTAAACGGTGCTAGGTCTTGCTCGTAAATAACTTCTTTTGCATGGTTTACTTTAGGCAAACCTGTATGGCTATCTACGTTTGTATCGCCGTGGCCCGGGAAGTGCTTTAACGAGGTAATAACACCGTTGTTCTCAAATCCTGCTACCTGTGCAGCACCTAATTTACTCACTAATGCTGGGTTTTCACCAAATGAGCGTACGTTGATAACGGGGTTGTCGGGATTCATATTTACATCAACCGTGGGCGCGTAGTTTACATTGATACCCAGTGAATTTAGCTCTTTAGCGATAACAGTTGCTGTTTTTGTCGCAAAGCTCGTACCGTGCTTTTTGTAGGTTGCGCCAATCGACATATTACCGGTAAATGATGTAGCAACATCGCGTGGTAAACGCGCTACACGTCCGCCTTCTTGATCTATTGATATAAATAGCGGCAGCTTACTACTGGACCTACTTGCAGCTGTTTGCAATTGGCTATTAAGCGTAATAGTTTGTTCTATCGATTGGGTATTTTCAGAAAATAAAATAACTCCACCAATATCGTATTTAGCAATAGCGGTACTAAGCTCATTAGGTAACTCGGTCATTGGTATTCGGCATTTACTGCTCGCACCATGCTGACAAAAATAACGAAAGTCGAGTATTAGCTTTTGGCCAAGCTGTTGTTCAAGAGAAAACACGGGTTTAGCAAACGAGGATTGTAATGGCATTAAGCACCCAGATATAAAAACAATAGACGATACAATACACTTATTTAGCAAAACACACTCCAAAGCTAAAAAGTAGATAAGTGTACGCAGCTTAACTACTTTTTAAAGCAACTGCAAAGCAGTACTCTAAGTGTTTTTACAAGCTTAATAGATGCTTAAGGTGTGTATTTATTATCTTATTTATACATATATGATCTTAAGTCAATCAAACCTGAACTATTATAAATTACGGGTACATTATTTTAGTAATTTTTATAGGCGCACAGTACGAGTTTTTGGAATGACTTGTTTTATAGTAATTAATTTCTATTGCTCACATTAAGTATAGAGCACAGGTATAGGAGGCATCTACCGAGCTAGCTAGATCATAGATCTCGCTTCGCGATTTAATCACGCCCTAATTCTTTTATAGTTAAACTCTAAAGGTTCGTAAACATACAGCCTAAACGCCTCATCATTAATATATACAGTTTTTATAAATAGAGTTTCAATCGAGTTTATGAAGTTTGTTACATAAATCGTGTTGAATCAAACATAAAGAAATATGTAAACGAATGTAAAGCCCAATTAACTTGCTAAACACATAATGATAGTAACTAATTTAGTGCGGTTAGTGATTTAAAATATATTCAACATTAAGTAAAAATTCTTATAAATCAATAAACAAAAAAGTAGAAAAAAGATATATTTACTTTTTTAAAATATTTTTACAGTCTATTTACTCACTACCATTTTCTCTGCGGTAGCTACATTAGTCACAAACTATCGAGAAACCAAATACACACTACATTTACATTTTAATGACAGATGTTATCTTTCTAGGCGACTTTATTTATTTTAATTTAAATTCACTTTAATTTTTAAATCAATCATCAAAAATAATAATTACATGCGCTAAAAAAAGCGCAAGGAGTATTCAGTGAAGACCCAAGTAGCATTAGCTGTTTCAGCAGCTTTATTAACTGTATCTTTAAGCTCTGTAGCCGGTGGAAGTAGTGTTCAACAAAAAATAGCACTTACAAAATCTGCAGTAGAGAAAACGAAGCTACCATCAACTTCACCTACCCGTATTACTAAAGCAGCAAAGAAAATTGTTGTTGAGCCTAATTTAGCACCTGGCGAATATACTTATATTGTACGCCTTGCAGATCTTCCGTTAGCTACTTACGATGGTAGTGTGGTTGGTTTTGCTGCAACAAATCCTAAAATAGCGAAGAAAGAGCTTTTTTCATCACTTGCTAATAGTAAAATGAGCTCACAAGAAGTACGTAATCAGCTACGTTTAGATACTAAATCAACTGATGCTATTCAGTATGCTAACTACCTTGAAGATAAACAACAAAATTTCCTTTCAACTGCTCGCCTTTCATTGGGTAAACAAGCAAACGTTGTATATAAATATAAAAATGCATTCAACGGTGTTGCTATGCGCTTAACTCAAGAGCAAGCTGTAAAGTTAGCTGCTTTAGATGGCGTTGATTATATTGAACGCGAACGTATGGAAACAATGGATACAGATACGGGTCCTATTCATATTGGTGCAACTCAAGTATGGCAAGGCGAAGGTAATTCAGCCACTAATATGGGTGAAGGCGTTATCATTGGTGTAATCGATAGTGGTGTAAACACAGACCATGATTCGTTTGCAGACATTGGTGGCGATGGATACGATCACACTAACCCTTGGGGTGCAGGTAATTACGTAGGTGATTGTGCAGCTGATTTTGTTGAGCTATGTAACGATAAACTAATTGGCGTTCGCTCGTATGCAAGTGTTACTGATAACTATGACGATGTAGAAGTTTTTGGCACTACACCGCCAGCTAAAAATGGTGAAGATTATGGCGGCCATGGTTCCCACACTGCAAGTACTGCAGGTGGTAATATTTTAAAAAATGTTCCTTTAGTGACTGGAGATTCTGGAAAGCTTGAAAGTGATGGTATCGTAAACGAAGCGTTTTCGTTTGAGCAAATTTCAGGTGTAGCACCCCATGCAAATATTGTTGCTTATCAAATTTGTAGCCCCGGTAATACAGGTGATAAGTACACAGGTTGTCCTAGTGCAGCTATTGTTGCAGCTTTGGATGATGCAGTTGCTGATGGAGTAGATGTTTTAAACTATTCAATTAGTGGTGGTGGTAACCCTTGGGCGAGTTCTACTGAGCTTGGTTTTTTAGCCGCACAAGAAGCCGGTATATTCTCTGCCGTATCTGCTGGTAACGATGGCCCAGAAGCATACACAACGTCAAAAAATGCGCCTTGGTATACTGTTGTAGGTGCTTCTACGCATGGTAGAACATTAGATAGCTTTGTTACATTTAACGACGAAGCTTTTGCATTTTCAAATGGCACAGGCCCTGTATTTTCTGAAGTTGTAACTGCTTTACCTATTACGGCAATGTCAGTTGATGCAAGCAATTTTGAAGGCTGTAATGCATTTGCTGCTGATTCGTTTAAAGATGCGGTTGCTGTAATTAGTCGTGGTGCATGTTCATTCTCAAATAAAGTAACAAATGCTGCTGATGCGGGTGCAACTGCTGTTATTGTTTATAACAACACGGATGGCGATGTACGCCTTACTATGTCAGGATTAGAAGCGACAACTATTCCATCTGTTGCTATCTCTGAGAATTCTGGTAAAGATTTACTAGCTGAATTAGCTTCAACTTCAGATACTACAATTTCTATTGACCCTGCAATTACTTTAGTTGTTGGTCAAGCTGACGACATGGCTGACTTCTCATCTCGCGGTCCTAACAGCACTACTGCAGATATTATGACACCTTCTGTAACTGCACCAGGTGTATCAATTTACGCAGCTTATAATGACCAAGATTTTGGTAATGACGTAACAGCAACCTCTCCAGCTGATTTCGCCTTTTTGCAAGGTACATCAATGTCAGCACCTCATACATCTGGTGCCGGTGCGGTATTAAAGTCTGCACATCCTACATGGACACCAGATAATATTCGTTCAGCACTAATGATGACGGCAACGACTGATGTACGTAAAGAAGATGGCATAACACCAGCAGATGTATTTGATATGGGCTCAGGTAGTATTCGCGTTAATTTAGCGACTAATACAGGTCTGATCATGGACGAAACGTTTGGTAACTACATGAAGGCAAACCCTGCAACGGGTGGTGTCCCTTTATCGCTAAATATTCCATCAATGACAAATACACAATGTATTGATACATGTACTTGGACTCGTACATTTACTGCAACAAAAGATGCAAACTGGACTGCGGCTTCAATATCAACATCTGACAGCATGTCGCTAACTGTTTCACCTACAAGTTTTGATATTAAAGCGGGCGAAACACAAACGATCACAGTTACAGCGGATGTGAGTACATCTGAAGCAGATAAGTGGAACTTTGGTAGTCTTTTACTAACGTCAGCTGGCTTACCTGATGCGCATTTACCTATTTCAGTTCAAGTCTCTGAAAGTAACCTACCTGAATCGTTGTCAGTAATTGCATCTCGTTCAAGTGGTACTTATACCTTCACAGATTTAACGTCGAAGAGCTTAACTGATATTAGTGTTGGTGTGTTTGATAAAAGCTCTAACTTGGTTGAACCACAAACAGTAGAAGTTGAAGATGAAGATTTTAACTTTATAGTAGTAACGTTTGATGAGGTTGTACCAAATGTTGTGTTTAGTACTTCATCAGTAACTGCTCCGGATGTAGATTTACGCGTTTTAGATGGTGAGTTTAATACTATTGGTCGCAGTGCGGGTCCAAACTCAAATGAGTCAGTTACTTTCCTTAACTTACCTGCTGATACTTATTACATTGTGGCAGACAGTTTTACTGCCTCAGCACCAGGTGCAACAGATGAAGTTGTGATTAGTGCAGTATCAATCTTAACAAATGACGAATCTAAAAGTGAGATTGTAAGTGCAACCGTTGACGAAAGTAATGGTTCATTTGACCTAACAGTTGCATGGTCAGAAAATGTGAATAGTAGCTCATTACTATCATTAAAATCAGGTACTGACTCTACAGAGGTACAAATTCCTTTAACAGTATCATTCACAGACGATGAAGTAACTGAAACTGTGTCACCTGAAATTGCAGCTTCGAGCCAAGAATTGGTGCCTGGTGATGCATATGCAGTTAGCTTTGATATTGAGCCAAACTTTACCAATGCAGATAAGGTCTATACATTAAAAGCAATGGTTACAGAAGGGCAAGAAATAGCTAACGCTGATAACGATGGTGTTATTACTGACAACATAGCTGAGTGGACTATTACTCGCGTAGCGGGAGATTCAACGAAAACAATGTCAGTAGGCTTTGATTTAATTCCTAGACAATCAGGAACTGATAAAGAGCTAGTATTAACAAATACGATTGACGGTAGTACAGTTGAATCGACTTATAGCTTTGGTGTTATTCAAGTTGCTCCTATAGCTTCTGTACCAGATGTATCAAGTGCACGAGAAGGTACGACTGTAACTATGGATGCTTCTAGCTCTAGCGATGCTAATAATGATGAATTAACTTACTCTTGGAAACAGTTATCAGGAAGCATTGTTAGCTTAACGGCTACTGGTTCATCAATCAGCTTTGAAGCACCAAAAGTGTCTACTGATGAAGTAATTTCTTTCCAATTAGAAGTTAGTGATGGAAACGGAAACTCAGACATTACAGTAGCAACCGCAAATATCACAAAAAACAAAGGTGATAGTGGTTCATTTGGTTGGTTAATGGCATTGTTTACACCATTATTGTTTGTACGACGCAGAAAGAATAATTCGTAGGATTAAAAGCTTACTATTAATAAAAAGCTATTAAGCTGAAGTGACCCCCAATAGTTGGACATACCCACTATTGGGGGTCTTTTTATTTCCTAGCCTTACCGGGCATTCAGATTAAAGCACACTCAGTTTTCCAGAGCATAACTCTGGTTCACCCGCTTAATGGGCTTAATAGTTTTACTTATAAAAGATGATGCTGAAGCGGTGTAGTCTCTGCATTATACTAGGTACCTACTTCAATTTATCCTCAATAATTGACTTTTCAATTAAGAAATCGTGCACTATGAAGTACTCAACTCAGCCGCATTGTTATTAGTAACAAATACACTAAAGCATGCAATAAGTAAGAGAAAGCAACACGTTTATTAAATTAAACAAACCAACTTAATTAAAAACACTTAAACGGGTATAATACTTAACTTCGTATAATACGCGCTGAATTTTAGTGCTTTGGGATGCTGCTTTGCTATATAAATTACTACCCGCTTTAAACTTAAGATTGCTTATATTGCTACTCGCATTATCTGCAGCATTGAGCACATTGGTAGGGAGTTTTTATTCTACCTATCAGGTTCAAAAAGAGCAGTTAACATCATATACACTAAAAAGTAATTTAGCCTATGCTCAAAAACTAGCCTCCACAACCGATAACTTTTTAAAATCTGCGCTTCAGCAGCTTGAATACTCGGCTAAAATTATTGAGCAATCACCAAATAACTCCAAATTATTAAACGATGAAGCCATTCGCTTAAATCAGCAAACTGATAGTTTTAACTCTGTTGTGATAAATGTACACGGCGTTATTGCAGCTACATCACCTCGTTTAGAAAGTATAATAGGTCAACAAATACAGTCTCCAGGTGCAATAGAAGCCCTAAAAGAAAAACGTCCATTAATTAGTGAGCCTTATTTGTCAGCAGCTAATAATTTAATTGTTTTTATATCGCACCCTTTGTTTGATTTTGAAGGTAAGTATTTAGGTTATATTGGTGGCTCTCTTTATTTAAAAGAGAAAAACATTTTAAATGAGCTTTTAGAACAACATTACTACAAAGGTGGCTCATATCTTTATGTTGTTAGCTCAAATAAGCGCATTTTATATCACCCAGAACCTGCCAGAATCGGCAACGTTATTGCTAACAACTCTGTGATTGACGCTGTTGTAAGTGGCGAAATGGGCACTTCAACAGTTATTAATAGCTTAAGCAAGCCAATGCTCGCAGGCTATGCACCTGTTACTTTATCTAATTGGGGAATAGTGGCACAGAGACCTTTAAAATCAACACTCTCCTCCCTTGATACATTAACCATTGAAGTGGTTAAGCAAACAATACCGATGGCATTAGTCACGTTTATTTTTATTGGCTTATTTGCACATTTCATAGCGAGGCCACTAAAACGCTTAGCCGATAACGCAAATACACTCGACGATCCTTCAAGCTTAGAAAAACTTAAAAATGTGAAGTCGTGGTATTTTGAAAGTCAGAAACTGAAGTTAGCTATGTTAAGAGAAGTTGCATTATTACAAGCCCAAATAGGTGTGCTGCGCCATGACTCACAAACAGACCCTTTAACAGATACGCATAACAGAAGAAGCTTAAACGGCCTACTTAACCAACTAACACTAAAGCAAACCCCATTCGCTATATTAGAAATTGATATCGATTTTTTTAAACGCGTTAACGATACTTTTGGACATGACAAAGGTGACGAAACTTTAGTTTCGCTAACAAATATAATTAAAAAACTATCAAGAAGAGACGATATAGTATCGAGAATCGGCGGTGAAGAGTTTGTCCTTGTACTACCTAATGAAAATAGCCAAAGCGCCTTTAAAATTGCTGAGCGCTTACGTAAAACAGTGGAATCGACGGAGATGGACACTATAGGTAACATCACTATTTCTATAGGCATTGCGACCTGGCCCGTGCATAGTACTGATATTGCCCAAGTATATAAATGTGCCGATAAAGCGCTTTACCATGCTAAAGAGCATGGTCGTAACCAATGTGTAGTGGCTGATATTAGCTAAGCGCAGCTTAACTTTGCATTGAACTCAAATTGATAAATACTTTACAGAGAGTGCATCAGTTTATTAAGCCAGCCATCTGCTGCTGATGGTTTGTAAATCACTACTATGCCTTCGCTATAGTGACTGTTAACCCCCTTTACAGTTATTTTTGTAAGTGCTAAATCATCAATCACAAAGTCTGGTAAATACGCAAGTGCTAAACCACTTTGTACTACCTCAATGAGAGCACTGTAGTCGCTACACCTGAAGACAATATTACGTTCAGCCATTTCATCTTGCCAACCATCAGAACCAATACCTTGCTCTAAACCGCACAGGGGTGAAAACAGCGGACAAGCAAAAGCTGATTGCGCAAACTCGCTTTTACTAAGAGCTAATAACTTTTTTTGTACTAAATTATGAGTGCGTGCCGCTGCTACACTAAACCCTGTATTAAATACGTCAACTGCCACTAAGTTAGTATGCTGGCTGTTATTTAATGCCTCGCGAGTAACCAGCGCAATATGCGCAGCTCCCGACGCCACTTGGCTTATGGCTTCGCCCTCAAACACATTATTTATTCGTACCGAGCAGGGCAGGTGGCTAAGTGGTGTAAGCAGCCTCTTTAAACCACTTTTAAGTAAAATAGCAGGGCCTGCAATTACTGCATTAAATTTATGATTATCGCTTTTAAAGCGGCTAGTGAGCTGTTGGTAGTTATGAACTAAATCGCTACTGTGCTTAACAAACTCTTTGCCTTTATCATTAAGTACTAAGGTTTTACCCACACGATTGAATAGTTTAGTGGCTAAGCTTGCCTCAACTTTTTTTAGGGTTTTAGAAAGCGCACCAGCGGTAACATTAAAATGCTTAGCGGTTGTGTGCAGGTTTTGCGAACCCGCCACGTGAATTACTTTTTCAATGTCATCTAAATACATAGCGCCAAACCGTATTGATTAAAAGGAAACAACTAACAACTTATTATCGATTATTTATACATAAAAATCAGCTTATAGTAGCGCTATATTAATTTGGAGCATAAACATGAAACACATACTGTTATTTTTTATTTTGTTTTCAACAACAGTTTTAGCAAACACTCCCCTACACAATTCACAAAATACGCATAAGAGCCACAGCTATGTAGGGCTTCACGGCATGGCGCTTATATTAGCAAACGATAAAGTGCTTGCCAGTCACATGCCTTTATATGCCACTCCCCACGACTACCAAATAGTGTATGAAGTAACTACAAGTGATACCCACTTAAAAATAATCAAAGATGCTTTAAGAAAAGCAGCAAACGAGCAAAGCCAGATCACTATTTTACCAAGTAAGTTTAACCTAAACTTATTAATAAAGAAGAAGACACCCATTTTAAATACCACTGTGTTTAATGGTCATTTTGAACGTGGAGGTACGGCCCTGTTTTCGACAAAGCTGACTTTTAAAAACCCGTTATATGTAAAAAAACTCGCTATTACACAACCCGTAAAAGCAGAGTTTGATTTAATAAAGGTATCAGCAGGGCAGGGGGTGGTAATTCATAAAATACAAAGTAAACCAAGCTATGACTCACTCAGTTTAGTATCACTAATTAACGGGAAATATAATGGCAAGTTAAGGTGTGATGCGCCAGTAACGACTGCGCTTAAAAATAAGCTAGAGGCCTGTTTTAAAAGTGTACCAAGCTATTTAGAAACTCGCGATTTTGCAGTTAACCTATAAATAACCCTATATACAATGACAGCTAATGTTAAATATTGCCGTACACAACACACCATTTTGGCGCGAGCAAGCGACACCGAGCAGTGCTCGCATAAGCGTTGGGTCAATGGCAAAAAACGTAATGCATCAAACCCAGTGAGTCAAGCTGCATTATTTGGCTTTATTGACATACCCGCAAGCGAGCTAAAGCGCATCCGTAATGAAGATTTAATCACACATTGTCGAGCGTAATTAGTTAGGCTTTTTGGCGTACAAACCACTACACCAACAACTGATATTATAAAAGATTGGGCACAAGGCCCACTCACAGCAACGCCGCTTGATACACTCGCAGCAAATACACATACGCCAGCACCTTCCATAACAGCGCAAAATGGCCCATGGCATCAAAGTTTAGTAGGTATTGGCAGTGAATGGTTGATGCAATTTCCGGGCTATGGTGCCGTTGATGCCGAAAATATAGGCATTGAGCAGTATTTAAAAATGTTAAAGCGTGATGTGTAGTAGCTGAGAATTGAGCTTAATGTTTTGATGAGTTGCTCATAACTACAATTGATAGGCCGTTATCAGCTGTGAGTTCAACCACTCGACAACATAAAACGTTGATAATAATTGGCAAGGTATTTTACTGTGTCGGATGGCGCTTCGCTTATCCGACCTACACTGGTACATACACTGCTGGCAAATTTAATTGAATCCTATTAATCAATTTTGACAACTAAACTTATTTCCGTAATTACGAGCCTTTAACACCCACGTTTAACAACAAAGCTTTTTAAACATTAGAGCGCGTTGATTCTGTAACCCCTTTTAATAACTAGTTAAACGCCCTTAATTATTATCTTTTTAGGACATGACCAGTATGTTATATTATAACAATTGATGTATTTAGCTCTATTTTTAATAAGGGTTAGCTTATGAAAACGTTTAAAAAAGGGCTGAGCGTTGCCCTGCTATTAGGGCTGGGCTTTAGTGCTCATGCGCAAAAGCATGTGCATGGAGAAGGTGAGTTACTTATTGCTCAAGAGGGTAGCTTGCTGCAAATGCAGTTTATTATTCCTGCTGCTGATGCGCTAGGTTTTGAGCACCAAGCTGCAAGCTCATCTGATAAAAATGCCATTAACGTGCTTGCTCAGCAATTAAAAAATAGTAGCCACGCTATTGATATTAAAGGGCAGTGTATTTTACAAAGCACCGAAAACTCACTTGCTCACAGCCACAGTGAGCACGATGAGCACGATGAGCACGATCATCATAATGTTGAAGCCACCTACAATTTTAACTGCAAAACACCCGTTATAGGCTTTTCGGTCACGCTGTTTAACTTAATGCCTTCGCTGAATGCGCTTAACGTGCAATGGATTAGTAATACGGGCCAAGGCTCAACAGAGGTAACGCGCAGTAATCCTCTAATAAGCTGGCAAAGCTAATATTTAGCCGCCAACTCACACCTATTAAACATAAATTGCTGACTAAATAAGAGCCGTAAGCATGAAAAGTCAACTAATAAAAAATGCCCAAATAGTTAACGAAGGTAAAACGCAACGTGCTGATGTACGCATTACCAACCAATTTATTGAGTGTATTGCCCCTAATATCACCCCGAGCGAAAACGATGACGTAATTTACGCGCAAGGTGCGTACTTACTGCCGGGCATGATAGATGACCAAGTGCATTTTAGAGAGCCGGGGCTTACCCATAAAGGATCTATATTAACTGAATCACGCGCTGCAGTTGCCGGCGGAATAACAAGTTATATGGAAATGCCTAACGTTAATCCTTCAACCACAAACAAAGCTGCGCTTGAAGAAAAATACGCCATAGCCGAGCAGCATTCTTATGCCAATTACTCTTTTTATCTTGGTGCAACCGAGCATAATTTAGATGATATAAAAGCGCTCGACCCCAAAAAAGTATGTGGCGTAAAAGTCTTTATGGGCGCATCAACTGGTAATTTATTAGTAGAGAACCCACAAGCACTTGAGGGGATATTTCGTGAATGCCCTGTGCTTATAGTTACCCATTGCGAAGATGGTAAAGTAATTAGTAAAAACAATCAGCGCTATGAGCAACAAGGCATTGTGCCTAACATTACCGATCATCCAAAAATTCGTGATGCCCAGGCTTGTTATGCCTCATCGTCGTATGCGGTGTCGCTTGCTAAAAAATACAATGCGCAATTGCATGTATTGCACATAACCACCGAAAAAGAGCTGAGCTTATTTACAAAAGGCGATATAGCCAATAAAAGCATTACCGCAGAAGCCTGTGTACACCATTTATATTTTAGCGAGCAAGATTACGAAGCCTTAGGCAACTTAATAAAATGTAACCCTGCCATAAAAGCTAAAACCGATCGCGATGCGCTTATAAACGCGGTTAAAAATAACCAAATAGATATTATTGCCACCGATCACGCCCCGCATACATGGCAAGAAAAACAAACCGATTATGTTAACGCGCCAGCAGGCTTGCCCTTAGTAGAGCACGCACTTTTAAGCTTACTTGAACATGTAAAACACAACCGTTTAAGCATTGAACAAGTAGTAGAAAAAACCGCGCATAACCCAGCGCTGCGTTTTTGTATAAATAAACGAGGCTTTATAAAAGAGGGCTACTACGCCGACCTAGTGCTGGTAAGTACACAGCAAACCACAAAAGTTAGCCACGACTCTTGCCGCTACTTATGTGGCTGGACACCTTTTGATAGTGTTGAGTTTTGCTCAAAAATAGTGAGCACCTGGGTTAATGGCGAGCGTCTTTACGATGGCAAAACGGTCACTAAGCCAAGTAAACCTGCTATGCCTCTTGTTTTTAATCGTTAACCGGAATATTTAAATTTATGAATGCCAAAAGCCATTTACCCGATATTACTTCGCAGCCTAATTCTCTTAATGCGCGTCCATTACAATGGGTCGGTATGGAAGGGGTTTCGCTGCCGTTACATATTTTAAATAACAAAGGTGAGCAACTACATACTCACGCCAAAGCAGGCATATTTGTTAGCCTTGATAAAGCAAATGCAAAAGGCATACATATGTCGCGTTTGTATTTATTGCTTAATGAACAACTGGCTAATAAGCCACTAAATGGCCAAGTTTTAACAACACTACTTGAAAACATACTTAGCTCTCAGCAAGGCTTAAGCTTAAGTGCAAAAATAGATTTAGCCTTTGAACTTATAATAAATAAGCCGGCGCTTTTATCAAATCAATTTGGGTTTCAGGCGTATCCGGTGGCTATTAGCAAAACTATTACTGATGGAGTCATTAATACAGCACTTAGCCTAACAATTCCTTATTCGAGCACTTGCCCGTGCTCGGCTGCGCTTTCAAGGCAAGCGTTAAGTGATGCCGTAGCAGAGCAATTTACAGAGCAGCAGCTTGATAAAAACGCCCTATTAGAGTGGCTCACATCGCAGCAAGGCAGTGTAGCTACACCGCATAGCCAACGCTCGTATGCGTATATAAATATGAGTATAAAAGGTAAACAACTCCCCGATTTACCCTCTCTCATTACACAAATGGAAGACGCTATAGGGACGCCAGTACAAACCGCGGTAAAACGAGAAGACGAGCAAGCCTTTGCCAAATTAAACGCCGAAAACCTACTTTTTTGTGAAGATGCAGCGCGCAGGCTAAAGCACGCCCTTGAACAAAAAACGAATATTTACGACTACAACTTTAAAGTTGAACACCAAGAAAGCCTACACGCACACAACGCCGTGGTGTACGACCAAAAATTCCCACAATAGGACGTTAATTAACAGCGAACATTTAACAAATAAGGCACTGTATACTTGACGAAGAGTCTTCATGAGTCGCAAGTAATAGCAGCAACAAAAATAATCCAAAGGACATAAAAAATGAATGCGTTTAGTTTATTAACTATTACCTGTGTAGCAACGCTAAGTATTGGCTGTACATCAACTATTCCTACAAAAGTAGTGGAGAGTTCACCAAATAGTGAGGTTGTTACTTCCTTGCAAAGTGTATCGCAGCCATTAAAGGTGGCAACATGGAACGTAGAGCACCTTGCTTATCCAATCGATACAGGCTGTAGAACACGAACACCAAGCGAAATAGCAGCAATGAAAGCGTATGCAAAAAACTTAGGCGCCGATATTATTGCGCTACAAGAAGTGGGATCTAAAGCGGCCTTACAGCAAATATTTTCTGAAGACGACTGGCAACTTATTATGTCTACCCGAGCAGACAGTAAAGCCTATACGTGCAGAAAAACAGGAGCTTTATCAACTCAGCAAAAAGTAGCCTTTGCAGTAAAAAAAGCAATACCTGTACTCAATACTGCTGCCATAGATAAATTAGCTTTAAAAAGAGCAGGGCTACGCTACGGCTTACAAATAACGGTTAATACTCCAAACGGCCCAACCGATATACTTAACGTACACATGAAAAGCGGCTGCTTTGTAGATGACTATCTTAAAAGCGACTCACCTGCGTGTAAAACCTACGCCCAGCAAGTACCTATTCTTGATAACTGGATAGCAAAACGAGAAGCTACAAATACGCCATACATTGTTCTGGGTGATTTTAACCATCGAATTTCTGCACCTTATAACCAATTAACACGCACTTTATTAAGTAATGAGCGCTCAACGAGCATTACTACCAACAATCTAATTGGTTGCCAAGCACGTTACCCTGCACCTATCGATCATATAATTGTGGGTAAAATGGATGCTAAAAACATCGCAAAATCAGCCCAAGGCCATAAATATAAAAATATGGATGATGAAGCCATGCTAAGTGACCATTGTGCGGTATCAGTTTCAATTACAGATAACGAAAATGCGCTATCAGCCTCGGTTTTATGGCAAACAACCAGTAAAGAGTATCAGGCATTAACAACTTATATGTATCAGCAAGCTCAAACTGCGGTTACGCAATTACCACGCTCTGCAACTAACTGGGTTGCAGTGATGGATGTTGATGAAACCGTGCTTGATAACTCTGCCTATCAAAAACAAACCGAACTGAGCGGTGAAGGTTATACCCCAAATACGTGGCAAGCCTGGGTAAAAAGCGAAAACGCAACGCTAGTACCTGGTGCTAAATCGTTTATAGAAGCGCTTTACAAGCAAGGCGGCAAAGTAGCACTGGTTACTAACCGCGATAAAGCAAACGATGTACACACATGGAATAACCTTAAAGCAGTTGGCTTACCTATAACAGTTGAAAACACCTGTTTAATGGGCCGCTCAGAGGCCGATAAAACCGCTGTAGATGGCAAACACTTTATTAACGATAAAGATCTTCGCCGCCAACAAATAACGCAAGGCAGCGCCGATTGTTTTGCACCAAAAGGTATGCAAAATAACTGGAAACAACCGCAGGTTATAAAGTTTCAGGTGGGGGATAACATAGAAGACTTTAGCGGCATCACGCAAGAATCGGCCAATATAGAAGCGCTGCAACCAAAACTTGGTAAGTCTTTATTTTTACTACCAAACCCTATGTATGGATCGTGGTAAACACGACTAAAAAAGGAATATAACATGACAAATAAATCGCCTGTACCAACCAGTTCTAGCTGCACTAATACAAGTTGCTGCCCGCCACCGCAAAGCCCAATAACCCGTGGCACGCCTAAACTAGGTCGAAACGATCCGTGTGTATGCGGCAACGGGCGTAAATATAAAAAGTGTTGTGGTAAAAACGAATAAAGTGCACTTATCATTTTTAATTTAGAACTAAAAAATAGGGCTACGCAATGTTAGCCCTATAAATTTCTAAGCTCAGCGTATTTAACTCGCTGTCACTTCTATTTTTTGCTCTAGCGTGAAAGGTTTTGTATTTAAAAAGCCGCTTATTTGAACCAGAATTTCTGATTTACCGGATTTATTAGCAACGTATTTTAAGCTGTGTATTCCGCGTGTACGCTCTAATAATATTGAAGGCTCGCCGGTAAGTTTAATACCTTGTGGCGCTACAAATTTAACACTTACCGCGCTGTAACGTTTTGGCACCAAGTAGCTAAAATTAGCTGTGCTTGTATCACCAACATTTACTTGCACTTGTTTAGCGTGCTTTACAGAAAAACGCTCAAATATAGGAGTCTGAAAGTTTTGACGAGCAAACGGATGAAACTGATTTAAGCCAACCCCAGAGTGAAACTCGCACGCATTAACGCCAACAGATGCACTTGCTAATATTAATGAGCAGAGCAGATATTTTTTATTCATATTATTCCTCGTACGGTAAAACTCGGTCTAACTTGAGCTCGTAAGCCGATCTACCTAATTCGTTTTCTACGGTATTTATTGTTATTTTTCCTTCAAACCAAAATGCGTCGTATAGGCTTTCAAGCTCAACGCCTTGTTCAAATTTAACGTAAATTATTTGGTTTGGCGGTGGTGGCGGCATATGCAAACACGCCCCAAAATAAGGCACTACAAAAAACTCACTAATGCGCTTACCTTCTTCTGATTCAAGCGGCACTATAAAGCCAGGCACACGAATATGCTTATTGTTATAGCTTTCAATCACTCGTGCGGAGCTTAATGCTTGCTGATAGCGTTTGCCTTGCTCGTTTTCGAACGGCTTGGCGTCTAGGCTATCTAGTGTGTCTTGCTCTGAGCCATCTTCAATTTCGGTTAAATACTCCGGTGGATTAAGTAATGCGTCTAAATCATCTTTAGGCATTAACTGAATCCACTCTATTTCTTCGTAGCTTTTACTTTGAGCCGCTGACTCACAAGTAAATACTAAACTGGTCAAGGCAATAACACACCAAGCAACCATGTTAGTTACATTTTTTGACATATTTTCATCTCAATTAGCTTATTGCTTAACTAAAAACGTTATAACATATCAACACTTATCAAACCATAGGAGTCTTATCTTTGCCTAATACAATTTATTCGGCCTCTACTCCCTTAGCTATACATATTAACCAACTTAGCTATAAGTACCACAAAGCCGACAAAACCTCGTTTTATATTCCTAACTGGCAAGTAAAACAGGGGGAGCAGGTATTTTTACACGGCGAATCTGGCTCAGGTAAAACTACATTACTTAATTTATTAGCAGGCGTGCTCACATCGCAAAGTGGCGATATAAACTTGCTTGAGCAAGCATTTTCAACGCTTTCATCAAAAAAGCGCGATAAATTTAGAGCACAGAACATTGGTGTGGTGTTTCAGCAATTTAATTTAATACCGTACTTAAGTGTGTTAAAAAACATTCAACTAGCTAGCTACTTTGCAAAAACAGGCAATACGAAAATAGAGCAAGAGGCGAACGCTCTGCTTTTAGCGCTCAAATTACCTACGACTATTTTGCAAAAAGCAGCAAATACATTAAGTGTTGGCCAGCAGCAGCGTGTGGCTATTGCCCGCGCTTTAATAAATAAACCTAAACTGTTATTAGTTGACGAACCCACCTCGGCATTAGACGCCGCATCGCGCGATGCATTTATAGCCTTACTAATTGATTTATGTAAGCAGCACAGCATAACGCTTGTATTTGTAAGTCACGACATGCACTTACAACAATTTTTTAAGTTAAGTGTTGATGTAACTTCGCTTTTAAAAGAGGAGTGTAACAAATGCTAGTATCGTTAGCGTGGAGCAGCTTAGCCAGTAGGCGCAAATCGGTCATACTTACGTTTTTATCATTACTTATAAGTATAAGCGTGCTGTTAAGTGTTGAGCATATTCGCCAGCAAGCCAAAGAGAGCTTTAACAGAACCATTTCAGATGTAGATATGATAGTAGGCGCACCTAGTGGGCAGTTAAATCTGCTGCTTTACTCGGTATTTAGAATGGGTAGCCCCACCAGTAATATTAATTATAAAAGCTATGAAACCTTAAAGAGCAGCTCGTTAGTAAAATGGGCAATCCCTATTTCGCTTGGCGACTCGCACCGTAGCTTTAGAGTAATGGGCACTAATAATAGCTACTTTGAACACTTTAAATACGGCACCAAACAACCACTTACTTTTAATAGCGGCCAGCCATTTAATACATTATTTGAAGCGGTGATAGGGGCCGATGTAGCCAAAAAGCTTAGTTATAAAATTGGCGACAGCGTAGTGATTGCTCATGGTATTGGTAACACGAGCTTTACCCATCACGAAAACACTCCCTTTATTATAAAAGGCATACTTAGCCCCACAGGTACGCCTGTTGATAAAACCATACATGTCAGCTTAAACGCCATTGAGGCCATACATTTATCACCGGCAAAACAAGCTAAATTACTTAACAATGTAGACTCGGTAAACACCACACCCGAGAGCATTACCGCAGTAATGCTGGGTTTAAAGTCTAAGTTTTCTACCTTTAAATTACAGCGCGATATAAACAACTATAAAGCCGACAGGTTAATGGCTGTGTTACCCGGTGTTGCCATGACCGAGCTTTGGCAAATGATGGCAACCGTTGAAAACCTATTACGCGTTATTGGTATTTTGGTATTGGTATCGTCGTTATTTGGCTTATCAACCATGTTGCTTGCCTCCATGGCACAGCGTAAAAACGAAATTGCCGTGCTACGTGTATTGGGCGCAGGGCCAAGCGCTATTTTTAGCTTAGTACTAGTAGAGGCCTTAATTTTAGTAATACTGGCAAGCGCTGCCGCAACGACTTTGCTAAGTTTAACTATATGGCTTTTAGGAGATTGGCTAGGCGCCACGTACGGCTTATTTTTAAATGCAAACATGCTTAATGTAGAAACCCTAAAAGTAATAACCGTTATTACTGTTGCCGCTATTATTACCTCAGCCATACCCGCATATGAGGCTTATAAAAATGCCCTGCATAGCTCGCTTGGCGCTAAAAGTTAACGCTTTTTAAAATTTAATCGTGTAATAAACAAAAAGGCCGCAGTAATAAATACAGCGGCCTTTGTTTTTAGCTAAATGCTTTAAGCTAAGTACGACTTAATAAGCGCCTGCGCTGTAAATAAGCTCGTAGCTGTGGCTGTAAATTTCAAGGATGTTACCAAACGGGTCTTCCATGTAGATCATGCGGTACGGCTTTTCACCTGGGTAGTAATAACGAGGGGCTTGCATACGTTTTTTACCGCCAGCTTCTACAATACGCTCAGCTAAGCCTTCTACATCGGGGTCTTGAACACAAAAATGAAAGATGCCTGTTTTCCAGTATTCAAAATTGTCTTTTGGGTTTTCTTGGTTTTTAAATTCGAAAATTTCGACACCAATACGATCACCTGTAGATAGATGCGCAATTTTAAATTTTTCCCACTTTTCGCCAAATACTTCTGTGCACATTTCGCCAATTGGGCTTTTGTCTTCGGTAATTAAAGTGGGTTCCATTATGGTGTACCAACCCATAACCTTAGTATAAAACTCGACTGCTTTTTCAACGTCGGGAACCGAAATACCAATGTGCGAAAAATTACGTGGATATGTATGACTCATAATGCTTCCTCTTTAACGTGTGACTTATCTTGTGACTAGTTGATGGAGTTAGTTTACGAATTGACCAATATTAAGTAAAATTATCATTAATCATCATTTTGAGTACGTTTTGTAATGATAAACCCTACATGGTTAAACACGTTTTGCACTTTGGTTGAGGTAAATCATTTTACCCTAACAGCTGAGCGCCTTTATATGACTCAATCTGGTGTAAGTCAGCACATTAAAAAGCTAGAGCAACAAGTTAACTGCGCTTTACTTGAGCGCCATGGTAAGCAGTTTTCGCTTACCCCTCAGGGCCAAAACTTATATCAGCAGGGCAGCCTACTTCTTAAAGATTGGCAGTTTTTAGAACAACAATTAAAAGATGATTCGCCGTACAGCGGAGCGATAAAGATTCAATCTCCGGGCAGTTGTGGTCTAAAGTTTTATAATCAATTATTAGCACTGCAATCTGAGCATAAAGAACTGATTATTGATTACCGCTTTGCGCCCAATGTAAGTGTTGAACAAGCTGTAGCAAATCACAGTGCCGACATCGGGTTTTTAACTCAAGCTCCAACATTTAGCGAACTAACCAGCCATAAAATAAGCCAAGAACCACTACTACTTGTAACGCCTGCAGGTATAAACATGCCTAATTGGCAAACCCTGTGTGAACTAGGGTTTATTGCTCACCCCGATGCAAGCCATCATGCGCAGCTACTACTAAGCGAAAACTACAGTGAGTTTGAGCATATTGACCAAATAAGACGTACGGGATTTTCTAACCAAATTAGTTTAATACTAGAACCTGTAAGCTTAGGGCTAGGTTTTACGGTATTACCTGCTCATGCTGTTGGCGCATTCAATAAACCACAGCTTATAAACACACATCATTTAGAATATCCGGTTAGTGAATCTATTTATGTGTGCCATCACCGAAATAGGCCGTTGGCAAAACGTATGAATACAGTGATTGAGCTAATAAAGGCGGGAGTAAATAGTTAAAACGTAAACCCCCTTTACACTCATGGCACTTAATACCTGAGCAAAAGAGGGAATAGAAAATTAGTTAACGCTTTCTAATTTTGCTTTTAAATCGAGTAAGTCGGTTGCAATAGTATTTGGCTGTATTTCCCAAGGATCGAAGATTGAGTCTTTAGATCGTTGAATCCAAGCTGCACGCATACCATGCGATATGGCACCGGTTACATCAAACGGGTTACTTGATACAAGCCATGTGTTTGCGCCCGTTGAGTTTGTTTCGCGTAAAAAGTAACTATAAACCCCAGGGTTTGGTTTAAAAGTTTTAACGTCATCGGCACTTACTACTCCTTCAAAAAGCTCACTAATGCCGGCGGTTTCTAATAAAGTATGAACCGCGTCGGCAGCGCCGTTTGAAAATGCAAACAAACGGTAGTCTTTTGCTTTTAATTGCTCAAGGCCTGCTTTTACATCGTCAAACGCTGGTAGTTTTTTATAAAGCTCTAGCAGTTGCCCTTTTTGATCTTCACTTAGCTCGGTTTTGTGCGCTAAGCAGGCGTAATCAAGTGCATGCTTTGTACATAGCGAAAAAGGAATATAATTTTGCATTAAGCCGCGTCTAAACGAATACTCTAATTGCTTTTCGCGCCATGTATTTGAAAATGCCTGGGCGTTGTCGCCAATCATGTCGTCGAGTAGTGAAAGCACACCATGAGTGTTAATTAGCGTGCCGTACACGTCAAATGCTAGTGTAGTTGCCATATTTGCCTCTTAATTTTAAATATAAATTTATAGCTTAATTTCGCTAATTTGGATTTGTGGCTGCGTGTTTGTAAAGTTAACTAAGTCGGCCAAAATTTTATCGGTATGTGGTGCAAATGAATTTTGAAATGATTCTACCGATTCAAACACAAGATGACCCATCGCTATATATGCAGGCGCTTCGTTTGGCACACCGCCAGCAAGCCCAGCATCTGCAGAGCCACTAATTAATGCATCCCCTAATAGCTCTGCTATTAAAGGAATATGCACATTACAATAGTAATCAAAATCAAATTGGGCATCATCTGCATTTGGATAAAGAACTGAAACTTTAATCATAATAAAATCCTAACTTTTAGAGAGTGCAAACAGAACACTTAAATTTACCAATTTTTGCATTGGTGTAAGTCATAAGTAGCTTTAGTCAAGCATCATAAATCGGTGTAGCTGAACTCACTATAAACAAAACTGAACGATTGCTCAATTAATTATTGAACACTCGCTCAAATTCATTTATATTTACCGCTGAAATCTTATTCTATTATTAATTAAGGCTATTTATGAGCACGCAAAAATTACATCCTGGCGATACATTTCCTCAAGTAAAAGTGACGCTTATTGATGACAGTGAAATTAATTTAGGAAAGTCGGAAAATGGATTACCGTGGCAAGCTATTTTTGTTTATCGTGGTAAACACTGCCCTATTTGTACATCTTTTTTGAATGAGCTAGAAGAAGTTAAATCGGCACTGGCCGATGCAGGCATAGGTGTAATTGCAGTATCGGGCGACTCTAAAGCGCAACTAGAAGAACACATGGCAAGCTTAAATATTTCGTATCCTATTGCATATGGCTTAACCGAAGAGTCGATGCAGGATCTTGGTTTATATATTTCTAAGCCGCGTTTTGCAAAAGAAACCGATCATAACTTTAGCGAACCGGGCCTATTTGTAGTAAACGAGCACGGTAAATTGCATGTCATTGATATTGCAAATAACCCTGTTAGTCGCCCAAATTTAAAAACGTTGGTAGGTGGTCTTACATGGATCCGCGATCCTAAAAATGATTACCCAATTCGTGGTACTTTAAACTATTAAATTTTAATTTAAACACCCTAAGTTCAAGTCTAAGTTTAAGTTTAAGCCTAGAACACCTGGACTTGGGGCATTTATACAACCCTTGGCTCTATTATAATAAGTTAAAAAACTCGCGTTCAGCTTTGAGCAAAACCAACCTCACAACTAACAATCCTCCTATATATACAAACCTTTAAGTAAATTTATAAGCATCAAGCGTTAAAACACCCATTTCGATATCACTAAATATTTTTTCAACTTCATTTGTACCTGCTCCCATAGCCGCAAAAAGTGGTAAAAAATGCTCTTGGGTAGGATGATTAAATAATACGTGAGGCGCTTGGTTTAAATAATCTAGCAACGCGAATGTATTGTGCGCTAAAAGCGTTTGTTCAACCCATTGAGTAAACTCACTAACCATTTGAACGCGGTTAGGCGTAGGTGGTTTTTTAAATATTTCGGGTAGATTATGGCTAATGCCACCTGAGCCAATAATTAATATGTTTTGATCGCGAAGCGGTGCAAGTAACTGCCCGTATTCATACATGGTTTTTGCGCCTAAACGGGTATTAATAGACATCTGAACAATAGGTATATTAGCCGCTGGATACATTAACCGTAGTGGTATCCACACGCCATGATCCCACCCTTGCTTTACATCAAGCACAGCTTTAATACCTTTAGTGCTAAAAAGCTGTGCAATGGTATTGGCAAGTGCGGGCTCACCTGGTGCAGGGTACTGAATTTGATACATGTACGCAGGAAAATTATAAAAATCATGAATAGTCTGCGGTGCATTACCGGCAGTGATCACTATGTCGTGCGTTATCCCATTATTAGCAATATCAAAGTGCGCCGAAAAAATAACAATAGCGCTTGGTGTTTTAAGAGTTTGACCAAGCGATGTTAAAAAATCAGAGGTAACCGATTGCTGTACAGCCATCATTGGCGAGCCGTGAGATATAAATAAAGCGGGCTGAGTCATGCTATTACCTAATTAGTTGATTTTGATATATCAATTTTATTACTTTTTAATTTGGTGATAAATGTGCTATTTATTTATAAATTACAAACAAGATATTGTTAAAAATGGATAAGCTAACCACTATGAAGGCCTTTTTAGCCGTTGTGCAAGAAGGATCGTTTTCAAAAGCTGCCGACAAACTCGATATTTCGCCGCAATTAGTCAGCAAGTATATTTCTGCATTGGAAGACAATTTACACACGCGTTTATTGCACCGTACAACTCGAAAGGTAAGTGTTACTGAGGCCGGAAACCAATATTATCAGCGCTGCCAACAGGTCGTTATTGATATTGAAGATATGGAAAACTCACTCAATAACTTAAGCGAAAATGTATCGGGTGTGCTTAGTATTAGTGCGCCAATGTCGTTTGGGGTTAAGCATTTGGCAGGTTTATTAGTTGATTTTCAAAACCAGCATCCAAATTTAAAAATAGATTTACGATTGACCGATCAATTTGTAGATATAGTTGAACAAGGTATTGATATAGCACTGCGTATTGGTACGTTAAAAAGCTCAACATTAATAGCGAAGAAAGTAGCACCTATTCGCTTAGCAATATTTGCATCACCTGCCTATTTAAAGCAAAACGGCACGCCAACCACATTAGAAGCGCTGCAAGAGCATAACTATTTACGTTATGCACACGCCGAGCCCACAAAAGGACTCAAAGGCTATGACGAGTTAAAAAATGAATTAAAACTTGAAAGTAACTTAGTAGCTAATAATGGTGACTTGTTACTAAACACAGCCATTGCAGGAGGCGGTATTACCATGCAGCCTACGTTTATAGCAGGGGAGGCACTGGCTCAAGGTAGGGTGGTACGCATTTTAAAAGACTATGAACCCGAGCCAATGGGGCTTTACATGGTGTATGCAAACAGGCAATTTTTACCCAGTAAAGTACGTGCTTTTGTTGACTTTACCAGTGGCTATTATGGCGATGTTCCTTATTGGGATTTAGGAGAGTGATATGTCGATAACTAATCAATTAACGTTATTTGTAGATGTAGTGCAACAAGGCTCATTTGCCAAAGCCGCAGCACTGCATGATATGGATAATTCGTCGCTGTCTAAACAAATTAAAAAGCTCGAAACCAGTTTAGGTGTGCAATTGCTGAATCGCTCAACGCGCTCGTTTTCGCTTACCTCAGCAGGAGAGGAAATTTTAGCGCAAGCGCATATTCTTATTGATACACTTTCTGATATCCATAGCATAGCCGACTCATATCAGGCAAAGCCGAAAGGGATTTTGCGTATTACCTCAGGTATGTTTTTTGGTCAGCAGTATATTCAGCCCGCTATTAATATATTTATGCAAAAGTATCCTGAGGTAAAAATAACCCTGATGCTTGACGATAAGCGTAACGATATTATTAGCGACCATTACGATTTAGCCTTTAGAATAGGCAAACTAAACGACTCTAATTTAATGGCTAAAAAAATTGCTAATATGCACTTTGCGCTTGTTGCATCACATGATTTTATAAAAAAACATGGAATGCCTACCACACCAGACGATTTATTAGCTTTACCCGCTATTATCTATGGCAATGGCGATGTAAGTCTCGACCAGGTAAAAATAAGTACTGAGCCTCATGGTGATGAGCAAAAAATATATAAAATGAAAGGAAATTACAAAGTGAGTGACGTACGCGCTATGGTCGATGCAGTAAAAGCAGGGCTTGGGTATGTAATGCTCGATTTATTTAATTTAGAAGAACCTATTGATAAAATGGGCCTTGTGCCGCTTTTAACTAATTATAAACTATCAACTATGGGCACTGGTATTTACGCGCTTTATCCTCATCGTAAACAAACCCCATTGGTAAGTGAGTTTATTAAAACCGTGCAAGAGTATATTGGTACACCGCCATTTTGGGTTGAACATATGCCTAATTACAAAGAGTTATACAAATAACAGATATAAAAAAGCCCCGTTAGGGGCTTTGCTTTGTGTACTCAAAATGTACTTATAGAGTGGTTATTTAAAAACCCTCTAAAACAACCTTACCTTTAGCCGTTTGCGTTTCAAGATGCTGATGCGCTTTACGTAAATTAACAGCGTTAATAGTGCCTAAATGCTCACCAAACGTTGTTTTTATAAGGCCTTCGTCAATCATCGTCGCTACGTTATTTAAAATAACGTGTTGCTCTTGCATATCGTCTGTTTTAAATAATGAACGAGTAAACATAAGTTCCCAATGTACCGACACACATTTGGTTTTGAATGGCACAATATCAAGCGTTTCAGGGTCGTCAATCAGTGCAAACTTACCTTGTGGCTTAATAACTTTAACTATTTCAGGCAAGTGTTGAGCAGTGTTATTTAAGCTAACAACATAATCTACTTCACCTAAGTTTTTAGCTGCAAACTCTTCGCTTAATAAATTACGGTGATTAATAATAGTATCGGCGCCTAAATCCTCTAACCACGATGTGGTTTCGGCGCGAGACGCTGTAGCAATAATTTTAAGCTTAGTGCGCTGCTTTAACAATTGCACCATAATTGAGCCTACACCGCCGGCAGCCCCGATCACTAAAATACTTTTAGAATCATCTTTTTCCGCTACGTTTAATCTATCAAACAACAACTCCCATGCGGTAAGGCTAGTAAGAGGAAGCGCTGCGGCTTCAAAGTTAGATAACGTCGTTGGCATTTTACCTACAATACGCTCATCAACTAATTGAAACTGTGCATTACTGCCTGAACGCGTTACATCGCCGGCATACCAAACTTTGTCGCCAGGTTTAAATAAAGACACATTTTCGCCAACAGATTTAACAATGCCTGTAGCATCAAAACCAAGTACTTTGTATTCGCCTTCTGGCGCAGGCATTGATTCACGAATTTTAAAATCAGCCGGATTAACAGATACTGCTTTTACTTCCACTAAAATATCGTGGCCGTGTGCTGTTGGCATTTCAAGTTCGATGTCTTGAAGTGATAGCTCGTTTGAAATAGGTAAGTTTTGTTGATATCCAATTGCTTTCATGTATTTTGCCTCTAGTCGTTTAATACGCTGTGTTGATGACGCTATTTTGGCTTTATCAGCGCAGTTAAAAAAGAGGTAAAAAACCCAATCATTATGGAAGTAATATTCCACAATAGAAATTTTATAACAGCCCTCGTAATACACTTCGAAGCGCTTTAAACACTTTTTGATTACTATGCCGCTGATGCTGTAATACATCAACATTAGCCAACCAACCCATTTCTTCAAACTCAAGAGGAAGTTTAACCAGCTCACCACTTTGTACTGCATCTAGAGCTACATGGTTTGGTAATAAGCACCACCCGTTACCTTGTATTGCTAGCTCGAGTAATACAAAGTAATTATCGGCATACCAAATCTCTGGGCTAATTTTTAGCTGAAAGCTGCTTGTTTGTGTATTGCGCGAACGAAGAAGAAGTTGTCGATGTAGCCGAAGGCCATCCATATTTTCACATCTGATCCCCGCTAAAGGGTGCGATTTAGCAACATATAAATCAAATTTTACCGATCCAATACATTCATAGTCTAAGTAACTCGGTATATTTAATTCACTAAAAATAATACCCGTTATAGGCTTTTCGCTATTTAGCATGTCAATTATGTCATGGCTCGATGCACTTAAAAACTCAAGCGATACATAAGGATACTTAGTTTGCAGCTTGCTAATAATACTTGCGATAGTTTTAAATGGGATCCCTTCGTCAAGTGCGATAGTGATTTCGGTTGGTGTTTTTTCGTTTAGTGCTAATGCAGAGCTTGTTAATCGCTGGTGTTGATTAAGCACAGCCTTAGCCTGAGGTAGTAACTGTTTACCGGCATCCGTTAATTGTGGATAACGCCCTGTACGCTCAAATAATGTTGTATTACAGTCTATTTCTAAATTAATAATATGCTGACTTACTACCGACTGCGCTTTACTTAAACTACGCGCTGCGGCCGAAAACGATCCAGCCTCAACGGTAGCTACAAATGCCTGAAGTTGTTCAATACTAAACATATCGCTTTTACCGATACTAGCTAACTAACATGTATCTTAATAATGAATGAAAATAACCATCTCGTCATTCACTAAAGAACTTATTTATATATGAACACATTAGAACGTATTTTTCAGGCCCTAATATTTGAGATGATTGCATTATTTATTATTGTTCCTGCATCTGTTTATTTTGGTGGGTTTGCAACAGGAAAAATGGCAATAGTAGGTATTGGTTTATCAATTTTTGCCATGTTGTGGAACTACATTTACAACATAGTGTTTGATAAAATAGCAGGGCATAACCGAAAAGATCGCAGCTTACTAACCCGTGTTACCCATGCATGTGGCTTTGAGCTGGGTATGGTTGTAATAACGCTGCCAATGCTCGCTTGGTATTTAAATATTACATGGCTGGCTGCCGCAGCATTAGAAGCAGGCTTTTTAGTATTTATACTCATTTACACGTATATCTTTAATGTACTGTACGATAAGCATCAGCCATACAAAAAGTGGGTTAATAAATCGCAATGTGCTTGATATTTTAAAGTTTATAAAAGCAAAGTTGTAGAGTATTGCAATCATTTTAGCAAAAGCACAATGGTATAAAAATAATGGTAAATGTGCTTTTTAATTAAATCAGTTAGCAATGCTCAATTGACTAAGTAGTGCTAACTTACTATTTACAGCCTAACTGTAATGGGGGTTTACAGTAACTTTTTGCTTTATATATGTAGCTCTTTTAATTAGTTCCATACGCTCTCGCCAGCAGGATAAAGCGCTGCCTAATACCAAACCGCATAATATCTAATAGGCACGCAATGATGCTTTTAGTCAACCACAATTAAACAATCCTCTTTTAACATATTCACTGCGGTGTTCGTTTTGTTTATAAGGTTACGAGCTGTTATATAAAACATTTTACCGCTTGAGGTAGTGTAATCGGTAGGTTCTTCTATCTATTAGATCTGCGCCTTGTGTCTACTATTTATCGGGAGATACAAGACATAGAGCTTGCTCACGCTAGATGCGCAGCTTCTCATTTATTCGAATGCAGGAGTTAATGAATGTGTGGTTTAAGAATTTTGTAAAAGCGTTGCTTAAAAAATTAACAATACATTAGCTATAACTAGGTGTGCCAAGTAAATGGCACACCTATTTTTTATGCAGGTATGGGCGCGTTTTCTGCAATAAGCTGTTTAGATTTCAACTCACTCCAAAATTCGCTTGGTATGGTAACTTTCATTGAGGCTACATTAGCTTTAATTTGCTCTGCCGTGCGTGCGCCAGGAATAATTGAGGATACCGTTGAAGGCGCCTCTGCAAACTGCAGTGCAGCTGTTTTAATATCAATCCCGTGTTTAGATGCAACTTCGCTGATTGCGTTAAATTTTTGCTGCATAGGTCCAGGAATTTTAGGTGAATAATTAAAGCGATTACGCCCAGCTAAAAAACCACCATTAAGCGGAGCACCAATAACCGCAGAAACACCTCGTTTATCAAGCATAGGAAAGGTTTTATCAAGTGCTTGCTTATGATCTAAAATTGAATATTGCAGCGCTAGTAAGCAAATATCGGGGTCTGACATATCAAGCGCTTTATAAATAGCATGAGGTGTATTTACTCCAAAACCCCAGCCTTTAATTATTCCTTCATCACGCATTTTAGTTAACTCAGGAATAGCTCCTTTGGCCGCTTGATCAAAGTACTTAAGCCAGTCGTCTCCCATATCACTATTTTGTGGCGACAAATCGTGAATATAAACAATATCAAGTGAGGCGACACCAATACGCTGTAGCGTATCTTCTATAGAGCGACGTGTACCCGATGCTGAATAATCATATTTATAATGAAAAGGTGAGTGATCAGCCCAGTGCCAGCTATTTTCTAAAGGCTCTGCGGAAGGAGTAAGCAAGCGGCCAACTTTTGAGGATAAAACATAATCTTCACGTTTTTTGTTTCGAAGTAAATCACCGAAGCGCCTTTCGCTTAAACTCAAACCGTAAAAAGGTGATGTATCAAAATGACGAATACCAGAATCCCATGCGGCGTTTAGCATTGTTAAAATTTCTGTATCGCTTGATATAGTGTTAAAGCCATTACCAGCGGCTAGGCCACCTAAGCCCATTCTTGCTTCTGGGCGATAATGCTTAGCGTTAGTAAGATCGTTTGTGGGTAGAGCAGCGCTTTTATCTATTGATCCTTTAGTTTGCATAACACTGCCGTTAGACATTTTTACCTTTAGTTGTTCAGCCAAAGCTGAAGCACTAAAAATAGAGCCTAAACTTAAAGCAGCGCCTGCTTTAATAAAATTTCTGCGAGATACCATGTAACTATTCTCCTTGAGTAAGGTTAAATATCTACGCTATAACCTAGTATAAATACCAACCAAATTCAAGCGAGCGAAAAGCAATAAACATCAACATTATCAATAAGATGGTTAAATTAACGAGCGCTGAACACGTACTTTAATTAACATTTAGGAATGATTATTTTCTTTACTCGTACAGTACTTTAAAGTGCACAAAATAGTGCACTTTAATAGCTTGATAAAAAAGCAAACTTCCAAATTGGTGCACGCCTTAATACTCATTTATACAACATAAAAATGGTTACATTTATTCATGTGTACAAATTAGTAAACAAAACCTAATAAATAAAAAATATGAATACTAAAGCTTAGTTAATCTCACTAGCAAAGCGGTTGCGGTAACGCTTAGTTAATTTAACCGAACGTAGTTGGTCGCTGATTAAAGTAAATATTGGTGAAGCATTTGTTTTTACAGGTTTGCCTTGGCCTACACGGCGTATTTGCCTTTTTACCAGTGCCATAGTGGCAAGCCCTGCTAAGGTTTTATCTTGCCAAGTAACACTGGGTAATACGGCTAGTTGCAGTGGCTCGTTTTGCCATTTGTTTACTAAATTTGGTTGGTATGCAAGCGCAGTGGCAATACCCACGAGGGCCACTCCACTTTCAATCACGTTGTTGGCTATAGATAAGCGACTAATGCCACCAGTGGTCATTATTGGGATTGATGAGCGGTGGCTAATCGCTTTTGCAAACTCTAAAAAGTATGCTTCGCGGGCAAGTGTGCGTTGGTCACCTGTTTTACCTTGCATGGCAGGTGCTTCGTAACTACCACCCGATAACTCCACAAAATCAACATTGAGTTCATTCAATAAATCCACTACAACTTGCGCGTCATTGGGTTCAAACCCACCTCGCTGAAAATCAGCAGAGTTTAACTTTACCGAAACCGAAAAGGTAGGGGAACAAGTTGCTTTAATACTGCGAGTTATTTCGAGAAGTAAGCGGGCTCTATTTTGTAGGTTGCCACCCCATTTATCGTGGCGCTTATTGGTAAGTGGCGATAAAAACTGAGCAAGTAAATAGCCATGCGCTGCATGTATTTGTACGCCATTAAAACCGGCTTTTTCGGCTTGTAGTGCAGTTTGTGTAAAGCGGGTAATAACATCGTCAATGTCGGTTTGCGTCATTGCCCTTGGTACGCCAAATAAGTGCGAGTGCTTACCCATATTAAGTGCAACACTTGACGCTGATAGAACTTTTCCGCCCATTTTTTTAAATACTTGCCTACCAGGGTGATTAATTTGCATCACTACTTTGCAATTATTTTGCTTTGATAAACGAGCAAGCTCTGCAAAGGCTGTAATATCGGTGCTTTGCTCAAGCACAAGGCCACCAGGGCCTGTCATCGCTAAATGATCAACCATTACATTGCCAGTAATAATTAGCCCTGTACCGCCTTTAGCCCATGCGCTATAAACGTTTTTAAGTGCTTGGGAGGGCGTTTGGTCCTCTTGTGCTAGGTTTTCTTCCATAGCGGCTTTGGCAATACGATTTTTTAATACTAAACCACTTGGCAAGGTAAAGGAGGTAAACACAGGGTTGCGCATAATTATTGGCTAATTAAATTGACATTAAAACAACTATAACCTTAAAGTTAGCTTGAAGGTCAACCTACTAAGTTTATGTAAAGTGGAGTTATTATTAGTTATGAAAATAGGCGAACTTGCAAAACTTACCAACATACCTGCCAGCACTATTCGTTTTTACGAAAGCAAAGGGTTATTAGCACCAACCACTCGCAGTGCTAATGGTTATAGGCTGTACACCCAACAAAACTTAGAAAAACTGCAATTAATTAAATTTTCACAAAGCTTGGGGTTTTCACTCAACGAAATACCTTTATTACGTAACGAAAACGGCGAGCTAAACCACACAGTAATAATCGAACGTTTAGAAAAAAAACAAAAAGAAGCTGACATTTTGATTGAGCAAATGCAGAAAAAATCACAGCGTATTGGCAGTTTAACTGCGCTACTAAACTCTTATTGGGATAAAGGCGAATGCCTGCCAGAAAGTAAATTAAATGAATTACTAAAAATGATGGATTACGAATAAACTAATACAGCTTATTTAGTAAGCTGTATTTTATTTATGTTACTTAAGCTTTTTAATACCAATTAACACACAAACAGCACCGCCAATAAAACCCGCCCATGCTTCTATTGGTGTATCACCACTAAATGCACGGCTTAACTGCGAAGCTGCCGCATCATATACGTCATATCCCCACATAATTAAAGCGATACCTATAACGATTAAAACAATACCTATAATCTTATTATTCATAAACACCTCTGATTTCTAACGTACATTATTTAGCATACTTAAATGAAAACACTTAACAAATTTAATCAAGCTCTAGCTGCGCGCGTTCAACACTTTCATTAGGTAACTCTTTTTGTACCGATACACCAAGCTCTTTAAATTCAGATGCTTGTTTAATTAAATTACCTTTACCACGGTATAACTGCGAGAATGCTTTATCGTAGCTTTCTTTGGCTTTATCAAGCTGCTTACCAACACCTTCCATACTCAATAAAAAGCCATTGAGCTTGTTATAAAAGCGCTCAGCCCGATTTGCAAGCTCTTTTGAATATTTGGTTTGCTCTTCAAAACGCCAAAGCTGTTTCACAATATTTAAACTAGTAAGCAGGGTAGTGGGTGTAGCTACCAGTATATTTTTTTCGATTGCTTGTTGGTAAATATCACTTTGGTATTTAAGTGCTTCTACAAAAGCTGATTCTATTGGTACAAACATAACCACAACTTCTGGCGAGTTAATACCTGGTAAACGGTCGTACGATTTACTCGCAAGCTCATTAATACGCGCTGTAACAGCGTTCACATGCTCTTTAATTGCTTGATTAGCATCTAGCTCATTTTCGGCGTTAACGTAACGGGTATAAGCATTTAGCGATGTTTTAGCATCAATAACTAAGTGGCGACCTTGTGGTAAGTAAACAACTACATCAGGGCGCAAACGACCATCTTCAGTGTTAAACGACACTTCACGCTTATAATCAACACCGGCACGTAAGCCAGCGCTATCTAACACGTTTTCGAGCATAAGTTCGCCCCAATTACCTTGGGTCTTCTTTTGCCCTTGTAGCGCGTTGCTGAGCTTGTCGGCTTGATCTGTTATAGCTTGGCTTTTAGCCTGTAAATGCAGTAATTCGGTTTTGAGCGCAGTACGTTGTTTTATATCTTCAACGTGTATTGACTCCATTTTTTCTCTAAAGCCTTTTAGCTCGCCCTGAACTGGTTTTAATAATTGTTCAATGCTTTCTTGATTTAAGGTTTTAAAGCTTTGTGATTTTTCTTCTAGTATTTTATTGGCTAGGTTTTCAAATTCTTTTTTGAGCATATTTTTACTTTGCTCAATTTGCGCGAGTTGCTCGGTAAAGTTTTGTTGTTTTTGCTCAAGGGTGGTGCGCATATTATTATATTCAACATCGCGTTGATTATATTGCTCGCGAAGCGCTGCAAGCTCGCCTTCGGCTTTACGCCAAAAATGATTGTATTGAACGCTTTGTTTTTCTTGTTCGCTAAAACGCGTTTTAAAATGCTGGGCTTCGTCGCGCTGTTCTTGGTGAGTATGCTCTAGCAGTTCGTGATCTTCTTGCAAGGCGCTATATTGCAGCTCTTTATTATCAAATTGATTTTGTAATAGGGAAAGCTGTTGCTGCTGTTCGCTTATTTGTAGATGTAACTTTTTGCGAAGCTGTGTTGATACAACGCCGTAAAATAGGGCGCCTAACGCAACACCAGCACCGGCGCTTAGCCAATCAATATTAGTGAGTACTTGAGTGAGCATAAAATAAACTTATAAAATTTAGAGACATGCCATCATAACCAATAACAGGCAATAGAAGTAGGGGAGCAAAGAAATTACAGACATAAAAAAACCAGCTCAAAATAAGCTGGTCAAATATTACTAAATTAAGTAATCAAAGGGAAAATCAACATGTGCCTGAGCAAGCTGCAACTTAAATACATAATCACCAAAATAACTAATATTACTGGGTGAGGCTATATAACAACAGGCATTAGAGTAGACCGGAAAACAAAATAATTAATTCAAAATAATTTACAAAAGATTATTTATTTTTATTCAGATTGATTTAAACAAATCAAATTATGGGCATAAAAAAAGCCAGTTCAAAATGAACTGGCTTAATCATTACTAAAATTAGTAATCAAATAAGGGGAAATCAACATAAAACCTGTATTAACTGCAATTAATCAACAAGCATTATAGTAGACGCCGCTCTTTGAATTAAGTTCATAAAAAAATAAAATTTTTAAATTAAGTGCTGCACGCTAAATTTTGGGCATAAAAAAAGCCAACTCAAAATGGGCTGGCTCAATCATTACTAAAATTAGTAACTAAATGGGGGGAATCAACATGAAAACTTGTATTAACTGCAATTAATCAACAAGCATAATAGTAGACGCCACTTTTTGGATTAAGTTCATAAAAAGATCAAAACTTTTTAAATAAGTGC